>JBLNHD010000077.1:0-6679 GCA_050268825.1 Gemmatimonadota bacterium | reverse complement strand
CTCCTCGAGGACGGATCGCTCGACGTGCCCGAGCCGCGGACCGACCGCTGGCGCGCCGACCGCGAGAATGGCCGCGAAGGGGACCTTCTCTTCGTGAACGGCGAGGTGCGTCCCACGCTCGCGATCCGGAGCGGCGAGGTGCAGCGCTGGCGCATCGTCAATGCATCGGCGGCGCGGATGTATCGCCTCGCGATTCCGGGCCACACCTTCCTGCACGTCGGCAATGACGGCGGACTCTTCGAGCACCCGGTCGAGCGCACCGAGATGCTGATCGCGGGCGCGGAGCGCGTCGAGGTCCTCGTCCGCGGCACGGCCCAGCCCGGAAGCGAAGCGGTGCTTCAGTCACTCCCGTACGACCGCTACATCCCGCAGACGCGCCCCGCGGGGTGGGACTCGACGCGGGAGCTGCTCACGCTCCGCTATGCGGCAGCGCCGCCGCTCCCGCCGGTCGCGATCCCCGAGACGCTCCGACCCATCCCCCTGCTCGACACCCTCGACGCCACCGCCACGCGCGTCATGGTGCTCACGCAGGGCATGATCAACGGCCGGATCATGGACATGACGCGCGTGGACGTCGAGGCGAAACTCGGCGACACCGAGATCTGGCAGGTCGAGAACCTCGTGGGCATGGACCATCCGTTTCACCTGCACGGCTTCCAGTTCCAGGTCATCGACCGGAACGGGGTGCCCGAGCCGTTCCGCAGCTGGAAGGACGTGGTGAACGTGCCCGAGCACGAGACGGTGCGGTTCATCGTCCGCTACGACGACTATCCCGGCAAGTGGATGTTCCACTGCCACATCCTCGACCACGAGGACCACGGGATGATGGGAGTGCTCGAAGTCCGCTGATCGACTGACGCAACCCTGCACTGAATCGCTCACCAGGCCAGGAGACCTACATGGGATCGCTGCATCTGACGCTCGGCATTGCATCGCTGGCGGCGTGCGCCGCGGCGGGCGCGGTACGTGAACCGGCACCGGTATCGGCGAATGCTTCCGTGGTCGCGGACACGCTGAAGGACCAGATCGTTCGCGGACGCCAGCTCGTGATCGAGCATGCCTGTGGCGACTGTCACGGGGGCGGTTCGAACCCCGCGTCCCCGGTGTGGCTTGCCGGCGTCACCGACTCGCTGCAGATCTTCCAGATCGGGCCGTTCAAGACGCGTCCGCGGAACATCACGCCCGACAACACCACCGGCATCGGGCGCTTCACGACGCGCCAGATATTCAACGCGCTGCGCTACGGCCTTCGTCCCGGCGAGACGCCGGACGTGGATATCACCTCCACCACGCCCGGGCAGGGCAATTTCCCGGACAACCCGAAGTACCTTGCGATCCCGATGCCCTGGCCGGCATTCCGCCACATGTCGGATGAGGACCTCCGCGCCGTCGCCGTGTACCTGAAGCATGGCGTGAAGCCGGTGAGCAATCGCGTCGCCGACAGCGACGGGCCGCCCGATTTCTGGGCCGGCGAGTACACCCCCGAGAAGATCGGGACCTATCCCGCGCCCGCGTTCCCGACGGACCGCGAGCAGGCGTCGAAGTAACCCGAGTCCATTCGCCCATATCAGAGGAAACCGCAATGATGCACCGCATGCTTCCCGTCGCCCTCCTCGCGTTCGCCGCGGGCACCGCCCAGGCCCAGTCGGCGGCGCAGGCCGCCCCCGCCCAGCCGTCGGCCGCCGTCGGCACGGTGCGTGACATCTGGGAGACCCTCACCGGGTACATCACTACCGCCGCCGAAGAGGCGCCGGACTCGCTGTTCGCCTACAAGCCCACGCCCGACGTCCGCTCGTTCGGGCAGCTCGTGGCCCACGTCGCGGGCGCCCAGCATCTCATCTGCGGCGCCGCGATGAACGAGGATGGCGGCGCCGAGAACCAGATCGAGGAGAAGAACCTCGGCCGCGCGGAGCTCGTCGCCGCGCTCAAGAAGTCCACCGAGTACTGCCGCCGGGCCTACGCACAGTCGGACGCCGATGCGCAGAAGGCCACGCGCCTCTTCGGCCAGGAGCAGACGCGGATGTTCGCCCTCACGCTCAACGCCACGCACAACGGCGAGCACTACGGCAACATGGTGACGTACCTCAGGATCAATGGAATCGTGCCGCCCTCGAGCCGGAGGCAATGAGCCATGACGGACCTTGGTGCCCTGCTGCTCCCCATCGTCGTCGCCGCCGTCGCGGTGTTCTTCGTGAGCGCCATCCTCCACATGGCGCCGCTCTGGCACAAGCACGACTACCCGGCGCTGCCCGACGAGGACCGGTTCCGCGCCGCGGTCGGCCCCCTCGGCCTCGCGCCGGGCGACTACATGGTGCCGCGCTGCTACTCGCAGAGCGAAATGAAGTCGGAAGCGTTCCAGGCCAAGGTGACGCAGGGCCCCAATGTCATCATGACCGTGCTGCCGAAAGGTCCCTTCGGCATGGGTGGGCAGCTCGCGAAGTGGTTTGTCTATGTGCTCATCGTGACGCTCTTCGCCGCGTATGTCGCGGGTTCCGCCCTGCCGCCCGGCGCGGAGTACCTTGCGGTGTTCCGCTTCGCGGGGACGACCGCCTTCGTCGCGTACACCATGGCGCTCTGGCCGATGTCGATCTGGTACCGGCGCGGCGCGGGGCTCGCAGCCAAGGAGACGCTCGACGGACTCATCTACGCGCTCATCACGGCGGGAATCTTCGGGACGATGTGGCCCGGCCTCTCGTGAACGCGCGATGATTCGGCGGGATTTTCTCGCGGCCGCCGCCACGGCGGCGGCGGTGCCGCGACTTCGCCCCGACCTTCTCCGCGTGCTTGGCGAGCGGGGTCATGGTGCCGGCGATCCCGATGACGAAGCCTACTGGTCCACGGTCCGGGAGGCGTTCGACCTCCCCGCCGACAGCATCAATCTCGACCATGGCAACATCGGCGCCGCGCCGCGCGCCGCGATTGCCGAGCTGGTCCGGCACGCGCAGGAGGTCGAGCAGTTCCCCCCTCATCGCAACTATGCCCTGCATCTCGCCGTCACGAAGCCGCGGCTGTACGCCCTCCTGGGCGAGATCCTCGGGGTCCCGGCCGACGAGATCGCGCTCGTCAGGAACGCCACCGAAGCGCTGGACACCGTGCTGCTGGGATATCCCCTCGAGCGCGGCGACGAAGTGCTCTGTTCGACGCACGACTACTATGCGATGCTGGACGCGCTCGAGCATCGGCGCGAGCGCGACGGCATCGTGCTGCGCATGCTCCGGCCTCCGGTGCCGGCGCGCTCGCTCGATGCGCTCGCGGAGCTGTACGAAGCCGCCATCACCCCGCGCACGCGCCTGGTCCTGCTGACCCACCCGAGCAACCTGACCGGACAGCTCCTGCCCGTTCGCCGGATTGCCGATGCCGCGCATCGCGCCGGCGCCCTCGTCGTCGTGGATGGCGCCCAGAGCTGCGGGATCGTCGACTACACGATTCCCGACCTCGGCTGCGATTTCTACGGCATCAGCCTCCACAAATGGCTGGGCGCGCCGATCGGCGCGGGAGCGCTCTGGATGCGCAAGGAGCACGCGGAGCGGGTGGCGCCGCTCGTGCCGGCGCCGAAATCGATTCGCGGTCACGAGCGCTTCTCGTGGAGCGGGACGTACTTCGAGCCGATCTGCGCCGGAGCCGTGGCGGCGTGCGCGCTGCAGCAGACCATCGGGTCGAAGCGCAAGGGCGCCCGACTCCGGTACCTGACCGACTCGTGGCGACGCCGGATCGAGGGCACCCGGGGTGTCCGCTTCTACTCGGTGCCCGGGCCGGACGCGTCGTGCGGTCTCGCGACGTTCGAGGCTTCCGGAATCACGAGCGAGCGGCTGCAGGCCGTCCTCTGGAACGATCACCGGATACTCGTCCAGGACATGCTCTGGGGAGGGAGGACCCCGGAGGTCCGGGGAGTCCGCGTGACACCGAACGTCTACACCACCCCGGCCGAGCTCGACCGGTTCGTCGCCGCCGTGCATCGCGTGGTGCGTGACGGCGGGTGACGCCCGACCCGCTATTTTCCCCGCATGACAACCGATTCGCATGCCGAATTCCTCGCCCGACTCGAGGCGGCAACCGAGTTGCTCGAGGAAATCGTGGCCGACCGCGGCCTTCTGGCCGGCATCCGCGCCGAAGATCGGCGGCGGCTGCTCGACGCCGTCGGCCACGTCTATCATCCGGACCCGATCCAGCGCCGGAAGCTGGTGAAGGCGACGGTCCGCCAGCGCAAGGCGGCGAGAGTCAGCCGCGAGGAGCGCGTCCTTGCCGAGACCGGCATCCGGCGCCTGCGGCGGCAGACCGTCTTCACGACGCCGAACGTCTTCCCGCCGCCCGCCTTCGAGCCGAACGACGTCCCGCCCGGCCAGGACGCGGAGCGCGTGGAGGTGCGTGAGGCGACCGAGCCGCAGCACTGCTACGTCTGCAAGCAGGACTTCACCGCCATCCATCACTTCTACGACCAGCTCTGTCCCGGGTGTGCGGAGCTGAATTACCGGAAGCGTACCGAGCTCGCCGACCTGCGCGGCCGGGTGGCGCTGCTCACGGGCGGCCGCGTCAAGATCGGCTACCAGGCCGGCCTCAAGCTGCTCCGGAGCGGCGCGACCCTCATCGTGACCACCCGCTTCCCGCGGGATTCTGCCGCCCGCTATGCGCGCGAGCCGGATTTCGAGGAGTGGAGCGACCGGCTCGAGATCTTCGGCCTCGACCTCCGCCACACGCCGAGCGTGGAGGCATTCTGCCACGAGCTGCTCGAGACGCGCGACCGGCTCGACTTCATCATCAACAACGCCTGCCAGACGGTGCGCCGGCCTCCGGCCTTCTACGAGCATATGATGGCCGGCGAGACCGCGGCGCTCGCCGACATGCCGCCCTCGCAGCGCCGTCTTCTCGGGCGCTACGAGGGCCTGCGTGAGCCGCGCATGCTCGGCAACGGCGCCGTGAGGGCGCACGAGCTCGACCTCGCGCGCGCCGGGCTCGTGCGCGCGGCGGAGCTCTCCCAGGTGCCGCTCCTCCCGGGAGAGCAGCTCATCGAGCGGAACCTCTTCCCCGCAGGCCGCCTCGACCAGGACCTGCAGCAGGTGGACCTCCGGGACCGGAACTCGTGGCGCCTGCTCCTCGCGGAAGTCTCCTCGGTGGAGCTCCTCGAGGTGCACCTCGTCAACGCCGTCGCCCCGTTCATCCTCAACGCACGCCTGAAGGCGCTGATGCTGCGCACGCCCGGGCGCGACAAGCACATCGTCAATGTCTCGGCCGTCGAGGGCCAGTTCTACCGGCCGTTCAAGACCACGCGCCATCCCCACACCAACATGGCGAAGGCGGCGCTCAACATGATGACGCGCACCGCGGCCACCGACTACCACGCCGACGGCATCCACATGAACAGCGTGGATACGGGGTGGGTCACGGACGAGGACCCGGTGGAGATCGCCGAGCGGAAGGTGGCCGAGCATCGGTTCCACCCGCCGCTCGACATCGTGGACGGCGCCGCGCGGATCACCGACCCGATCATCGACGGGATCAACACCGGCGTGCACGTCTGGGGGCAGTTCCTCAAGGACTACCGGCCGACCGACTGGTAGGCCCGGCGTGCGGGTCGGACATCGATCGGGCGTCTTCCTGTGAGCGGCGCCCGCCGGCGTCGCGCCTTCGTTGGCCTCGAGACAGGCGGTCGCATGGCAGGTCGCGTCGCGCTCACGTTGCTTCTCCTTCTTCTCGGCCTGCCGGCGGCGCTCCGCGCGCAGCTTCCGCTCGATGGCTGCATCGATCGCGCCGACCGCCCGGTCCGCGGCATCGTCCGGAACGACATGCCGTGGGCCGGCGTGGCCACCGTCGAGGGGGGCGAGTCGGTCATCTACTGGAACCAGCGCCTCATGGGATCCCGGTCGCGCACCACGCAGATCTTCGTGTATCTGCACGAGTGCGGCCACCACATGCTGGGCCACGTCTGGAAGGCGAACGACGCGCGATGGGAGCAGGAGGCCGACTGCTGGGCCGTACAGCTCATGTGGGAAGGGGGAATGATCGCGGGGCGGCACCTGCGCGTGCTCGAGGAGGAGCTGAGCCGCACCCGGGGCGACGCGATCCACATCGGCGGCGAGCGGCTCCTCGAGGCGCTCCGCAGCTGCCTGGCGATCAAGACCGACCGCCTCGCCTGGGCGGCGTCGCTGGCGCGGCTGGTCGAAGCTGGAGCGTCGAGCTTCGCCTCGATCCGCGGACAGGGGGTTCCAAATCCATCGTCGAAGTCCGGAGTGCACGAGTCGCTGGTGGATCTCCCCGGGACCTACGACTGCGAAGTGACCACCGATCCCTCGGTGCGCTGCACGATCTTCGCCGCAAAAGACGGCGGGAGGGTGGCGGACCGGTTCAGCGAGATCGCCCGCATCCTGCCGGGCGCGCTGCCGGCGTCGTGGAAGGTGAAGGACGTGGAGATGCCGTCCGAGGGAGGGCTGCGTCAGCTGGCCGGGGTCGACAGCGTCGCCGGCCTCACGATCTCGGTTGCGACCACGCCGGCGCATCGAATCGTCTTCCGGATGGGGCGCCTGCCCGCGCCCGACACCCTCGAGGTGGCGCCGCCGCTCCCACTCGATCCGATCGCCTTCCGCCGCGACACGCTCCGGCCCACTCCCGAGCCCGTCGCGACGGGCGAGGCCGCGGATACCCCACCGGCGCCGGCCCGGCGGAAGCCGTTCGTCCTTCGGCAGGG
>JBLNHD010000076.1:0-3753 GCA_050268825.1 Gemmatimonadota bacterium | reverse complement strand
GCTGGTGGCGCGCGCCGGCGCAGGTCTACGTGGCGGAAGCGCTCCTCGTCACGCTCCTCGGCACGCTCTGGTTCGCGAGCATCGGGTCGGGCGGATGGTGGCTGGTCTTTCCGCTGCTCGGCGTGCTGATGGAATGGCCCGGTCCGGTGCGGCACGGCTTTCACGCGCCGGACGGCTCGCGCCACGCAGCCATCAGGGTGGCGGCCGGCGCGCTCCGGATCAGCGGCGCAGGAGCGATACTCTGGTGGTGGGTCGGCTGATCAGCCGAGCGCGCGGACGATCCAGAAGACGCCGGTGACGATCCCCGCCACGCCGACGAGGGCCCCCGCGTGGCGGCCGAGCGCCACCGAGCGGGCGTGGGCCCGCTGCACGAGCAGCGCGGCAACCATCGCAAAGAGCGTCATGGCCAGCGTCACGCCGACGCCGAACGCGGCGAGGTAACCGAGCCCGGCGCGCAGGTCGGTCATGAGGGTGACGGGCACGAGCGCCACGACCGCGCTGGTGCCGGCCAGTCCGTGGAGGAAGCCCACCGCGGTAATGCCGCCATGCGAATGGTCTCGCGCCGCTTCACCGGCAGCGTGCGAGTGGGTGTGGCCCGGATGTGCGGAGTGGACGTGCACGTGAGGATGCCCATGCTCCCGTTCGGAATGCAGGTGCATCCGGCGGGCCGAGACGAGGGCCCACGCGCCGAGTCCGACGAGCATCGCGCCCACCAGTGCCTCGCCGAACGCGTCCCATCGCTCAGGCCACCGCACGCCAAGGAGCAGCAACGCGCCGCCCGCGGCCAGCACGGCAATCGAATGGCCGATCCCCCATCGCGCCCCGAAGCGCGCGGCGAGCCGAAGGCTGGGCCGACGGCTCACGAAGGTGGTGACTGCCAGCATGTGGTCGATCTCGAGCGCGTGCAGGAAGCCGATCATCCCTGCCGTCAGCAGCAGTAGGAGCATGGCTACATTGTAGACGCATTCCCCGCGAGTTCCTAACCACGTCGTCTTTGACGGGAGTACACCCATGGCAGACCAGCGCCCGCGCATCCGGCTCACGTCGCTCTCTCACGGCGCCGGGTGAGCGTGTAAACTCGGCAGCGCCGAGCTGGCGCAGGTCCTGCGCCTTCTGCCCGCCGTCGAGGATGCCCGGGTCCTCGTCGACGCAGCCACACGGGACGACGCGGCGGTGTTCCGCCTTTCGGACGAGCGTGCCCTCGTGGCCACGGTCGATTTCTTCACGCCCGTCGTGGACGATGCCGCCTCGTGGGGCGCCATCGCCGCCGCCAACGCCCTGAGCGACATCTACGCCATGGGGGCCACGCCGCTCTTTGCGCTCAACCTCGTGGCCTGGCCGCGCTCGAGCGTGCCGTTCGAGCTGCTGGCGGACGTGATGCGCGGCGCCTCCGCCGTGATGCGCAAGGCGGGGTGCCTCATGCTCGGCGGCCATTCGATCGACGACAACGAGCCGAAGTTCGGCATGGCGGTGATCGGCGAGGTGCATCCCGACCGGATGCTCAAGGTCGAGGGGGCCCGGGCCGGAGACCTGCTGGTGCTCACCAAGCCGATCGGGACCGGAATCCTCAGCACGGCGCTCAAGCGCGAAGCGCTGCTCGAAGGCGGGATGTCGGAGGCGATCCAGGGGATGAGCTCGCTCAACGACGGCGCCGCCCGCGCCGCGCTCGAGGCCCGGGTCCATGCCTGCACCGACGTCACCGGCTTCGGCCTGCTCGGGCATCTCGGCAACATCCTGGCGGCGAGCCGGAAGGGCGCGGAGATCTGGCTCGAGGAAATTCCCGTATATCCGCACGTGCGAAACCTCGCGGCGCGCGGCCTCGTCCCGGGTGGCACCGAGCGGAACCTGGAGGCCGCCGCCGGCGTCCGCTGGGATCCGAGCCTCGATGCCACCGAACGGATCCTCTGCGTCGATGCGCAGACCTCCGGCGGCCTCCTCATGGCGGTGGCGCCCGACCGGCACGATGCGCTGATCGCCGCGCTGCGGCGCGAGGGCACCCCGGCAGCTGCCACGATCGGCCGGGTGACGGGCGCCGAGGGCATCGTGCACGTGAGCCGGCAGCGGCGATGAGACGGCTTCGCCATGCGGCCGACGGCCTCGCGCTGGCAGTGACCATGCTCGCCGGGTGCGCGTCCGAGCCCGAACCGCAACTGCCCCGGGAAAGCCCGTCGCTCGAGGGGATCGCGATCTTCCCGCCGGACAATCCGTGGAACACGCGCGTGGATGGCGAGCCGGTGGACCCCGACTCGGATGCCATCATCGCGAGCATCGGGCTCGACACGCCGCTGCACGCGGACTTCGGGGCGGACTGGAACGGCGGGCCGTTCGGGATTCCGTACGTCGTCGGCGGCGGCGACCAGCCGCGCGTGCCGGTGCGCTTCGAGTACGCGGACGAAAGCGATCCGGGTCCCTACCCGATCCCGCCCGATGCCCCGATCGAAGGTGGCGCCGGCGCCGACGGCGACCGCCACGTCCTCATCGTCGATCGCGACGCGCGCCGGCTCTACGAGCTGTTCGCGGCATATCCCGACGGAGACGGATGGCGCGCGGGCTCGGGCGCGGTCTTCGACCTGACCTCGAACGCGCTCCGGCCGGCGGGCTGGACCTCCGCCGATGCGGCGGGACTCCCCATCCTCCCCGGCCTCGCGCGGTACGACGAGGCTGCGTCGGCCGAAGGGATCCGGCATGCGCTCCGCTTCACCGCGCGCCGCACGCGGCGTGCGTACGTGAGCCCGGCGCGGCATTTCGCCAGCTCGAGCACCGATCCCGCGCTCCCGCCGATGGGCATGCGCGTGCGGCTCAAGGCGTCGGTGGACCTGTCCGATTATCCGCCACAGGCGCGCGCCGTGCTCGAGGCGCTCCGGACCTACGGCATGCTGCTGGCCGACAACGGCAGTGACTGGTATATCTCAGGCGCGCCGGACGCTCGCTGGAGCGACGACGACCTCCGCGCACTCGCCCGCATCACGGGCCGGGACCTCGAAGTCGTCCGGATGGGGCCGCTCACCACAGAATGATCATGAAGAAGTTCCGCTGGACCCCCGCGCAGATGGATCGCCTGGAGCACGCCGTTCGCAAGGGACTGCGCGTGGCGGTCTCGCGGCGCGGCACCGAGTACATCGTCATCGCCGTGCGCCTCACGCAGAAGGACGGCGGGGATGCCCTGGTGGGACACCTCCCCATGACCGGCGACGAGCTGGTCTTTCGCCTGCAGGACCTCGAGTCCTTCCAGGTGATCGGCGACTAGCGAGTGGCGCCCATGACGGGCCCGGGACCGGTCGCGATCGTGCACCTCGACGAGAGCTGCCTCGGCAACGGACGCGAAGGAGACAATCCCGGCGGCGCCGGCGGGCTCATCGAGCTCCGCACGCGGAGCGGCATCCAGCGGCGGGACCTCTTTCTCTCCGCTCCGGCCACGACCAACAACCGGATGGCGCTCGCCGGCGCCGCGGAGACGCTCGAGGTGCTCGCCGCCAAGGGGACCCGCTTCCGGGTGCTGCTCGTGTCCGATTCCGAGTACCTGGTGAAGGGCATGCGCGAGTGGGCGCCGGGGTGATGGCGGCCAATGTGGTGGCCACGGCGGCGGAGGGAATCGGCCTCTTCGCCGGGCCGGCGATCGTCGGGGCGGTGATGACGGTGTCCTCGCCAGGCGTCGCCCTGCTCGTGTGTGTCGGATTGATGGTTGTGGCCACCCTCCTCACCTCGGGATTCCCCCCGGTGTCGCTGCCCGAGCCGTTGTCCGGTCCCCTCGGG
>JBLNHD010000075.1:0-8142 GCA_050268825.1 Gemmatimonadota bacterium | reverse complement strand
CGACTCGATCGGCCGGCGAACGGACCGGCGTGGCTGGGAGGGGCTGATTGCGGCAAGTTAACCAGATGCCCGCTGAGACTCAACGAAACCCCATGCGCTCCCGCGCCGCGATCCTCGATGCGGCGGAGCAGCTCTTTGCCGACCGGGGATACGACGCCACGAGCCTGACCGACGTCGGCGCGCTGGCGGGGGTCTCGCGCGCGACCCCCGGCTATTTCTTCGGCTCGAAGGCCGAGCTCTACCGGGCGGTCCTCGACCGCTGCTTCGACGAGGTCCGCGCGGCCGTGCGGTCCGGCCGCGAGCGAGCGGCGGCGAGCGGCCGCCTCCCCGAGGAGATCCTGGCCGGCGCGGTGGGGGACTATTTCGACTTTCTGACCTCGCACCCCAACTTCGTGCGGCTGATCGAGCGGGCCGCCCTGGCCGGTCCCGGGCTGCCGGCGGACATCCCGCCCGCGCTGGCCGCCGGTCAGGAGGCGCTCGCAGCCATCGCCGCCGAGCTGGGCCTCGACCCCGCCCCCTCCGGCGAGGCGGCACAGCTCCTGCTCAGCATCGTCTCGCTCTGCTGGTTCTCCGTGGTCCACGCCGATACGGTGGCGCCGGCACTCGGCGTCCAGCTCGACACGCCCGACCGCCTCGCGCAGCGGCGCGCTCACGTCGTCGCCATTGCGGTGCACGCGCTGCGCGGTCTTCACGCCTCCGCCGATCGCGGCGAGGGCCACCTCTTCTCGGGACATTCGACCCCATGACCGACGTACTCACGCCGCCGCCGCCCGTGCAGCACGCCACCGAGCAGGAAGCGCGGCAGGTCGCCGAAGACGCGCGCGAGAAGGAGTGGGAGTCGCCCAGTTTCGTGCGCCAGATGTTCGAAGGGACGTACCGCATGGACCTGGTGGACCCCTTCCCTGCGGTGGATCCGGCCGAAGTCGAGCGCGCGCGCCCGTTCATGGAACGGCTCGAGGCCTTCCTGCGCGATGAGGTGGACAGCGACCGGATCGACCGCGAAGGAAAGATTCCGCCCGAAGTGGTGGACGGGCTCCGGCGTCTCGGCGCGTTCGGAATCAAGATTCCGCAGGAGTACGGCGGGCTCGGGCTGAGCCAGACGAGTTACACGCACGCCATCGCGCTGGTGACGAGCGTGGACGGCAACCTGACCGCGCTCCTCTCGGCCCATCAGTCGATCGGGCTGCCGCAGCCACTCAAGATGTTCGGCACACCGGAGCAGAAGCAGAAGTACTTCCCCCGCCTGGCCAAGGGCGCGATCTCCGCCTTTGCGCTCACGGAGACGAACGCGGGCTCCGACCCCGCGGGCGTGTCCACGCGGGCCGAGCTCTCCGCGGATGGTACGCATTACGTCCTCAACGGCGAGAAGCTCTGGTGCACCAACGGAACCGCCGCCGAGCTGTTCGTCGTGATGGCGCGCACGGGCAAGCGGATCACCGCGTTCATCGTCGAGGCGGATTGGCCGGGCGTCGAAGTCGTGCAGCGCCTGCATTTCATGGGACTGAAGGCGCTCGAGAACGGCGTGATCCGATTCACCAACGTGAAGGTGCCGGTCGAGAACGTGCTCTGGGGCGAGGGCAAGGGACTCAAGCTCGCCCTGATGACCCTGAATACCGGCCGGCTGACCCTGCCGGCGTCCTGCCAGACGGCGGGCAAGCGGTGCGTCGAGATATCACGCCGCTGGGCGGCGGAGCGGGTGCAGTGGGGCGCGCCGATCGGCAAGCACGATGCGGTGGCCAACAAGCTCGCCCGCATGGCAGCCGATACGTTCGCGATGGAAGCGGTGAGTGATCTCGCGAGCGGCATGGCCGACCGGGGCGGCTACGACATCCGGCTCGAGGCCGCCATGGCGAAGATGTGGAACACCGAGACCGCCTGGCGCATCGTGGACGACACGCTGCAGATCAAGGGCGGTCGCGGCTACGAGACGGCCGATTCCCTCCGCAGCCGCGGCGAGCGGCCCGACCCCGTCGAGCGGATGATGCGGGACATGCGCATCAACCTGATCTTCGAGGGCTCGAGCGAGATCATGCGGCTCTTCATCGCCCGGGAGGCGGTCGACACGCACCTCTCGGTAGCCGGCGATCTCATCGATCCCAGAGTCCCGCTCGGCGGGAAGCTCAAGGCGCTGCTGCGCGCAGGCGCGTTCTACGCGTGGTGGTATCCCTCGCGCTGGCTCGGCTGGGGGTGGTGGCCGCGCTACTCGGAATTCGGGCCGCTGGCCACGCACGTGCGCTTCGCCGAGCGGAAGGCGCGAAAGCTTTCCCGCACCCTCTTCCACTGCATGGTCCGGTTCGGTCCGAAGCTCGAGAAGCGCCAGATGGTGCTCGGGCGTCTCGTGGAGATCGGCGCCGAGCTGCTCGCGATCACGGCGGCCTGCGCGCGCGCCCGTGCGGAGCTGGCGCGAGATCCTTCGAATCCGGGCCCGGCGGAGCTCGCCGATCTCTTCTGCCGTCAGGCCCGGCGCCGCGTGCACGACAAGTTCGAGGATGTGTTCTTCAACGACGATGCCCGGGCGTATCGCGTGGCGCAGAAGGTCCTGAAGGGGGCGCACGCCTGGCTGGAGCGCGGAATCGTCCGCGCCTGAGGGCCGCCCGATCACACCAGCCCCGGGTCCATCCCCCGGGGCCTTCCGCCCGCAGGCCCCTCTTCCGCACCCGCCAGATCGACTGCATGTTCTCCGGCCCGGGGCGACATCCCGTCAACCCCGCTTCCCACACTCGTTTGCGTCGGACGCATGCACCTGCGCACGCTGGGCCAGCTCCAGCTTCACGACGGCGACGTGCAATTTCTCGCACGCCGCCGGAAGGAGCTCGTCCTCGTTGCGCTTCTGGCGCA
The DNA here is from genome assembly GCA_050268825.1 of Gemmatimonadota bacterium. Classification (GTDB taxonomy): domain Bacteria; phylum Gemmatimonadota; class Gemmatimonadetes; order Gemmatimonadales; family GWC2-71-9; genus CAMLLJ01. The sequence goes on along the minus strand of JBLNHD010000075.1, from coordinate 5,304 downwards.
GGCCTCCCCCGCCCCGGTCATGCGCCGCGAGCTCATGGACCTCCTCTGGGAGGATCGGGACCATGTCCGCGCGCGCCACTCGCTCCGCCAGGCGCTGAGCGATCTGCGCCGCGTCTTCGGCGACGCGCTCACGCTGACGACCGAGAGTGTGTCGCTGGCCGCCGGCGTGGTGACGATGGACGCGGTCGAGTTCCTCGCGGCCTGCCGCGAGGGACGCTGGGACGACGCGGTCGCGATGTGGCAGGGCGAATTCTGCGCGAGCGCCGACGAGATCGGTGGCCGGCGCCTGGGCGCGTGGCTCGCGTCCGTGCGCGGGTCGCTGCGCGGCGCGCTCACCACCGCGTGCGAGCAGCGCTGCCTCGCCGCCGAGCGAGCGGGCCAGTGGTCGAAGGCGCGCGCCGGGGCGGAATGGTGGGCGCGACAGGCTCCGGACAGCGCGGAAGCGCGCTCGCGGCTCGCCGCCCTGCTGCGCGCCGTGGGCCGACGATCGGAAGCCGAGCGCCTCGCGGGCTTCGAGCGCGGCGCCACGACGACGCTGCGCGAGCCGGATTTCATCGGACGCGAGCCGGAGCTCGACGCGATCACGCGGGCCTGGCTCTCCGCGCGGACCGGCGAGCGGCGCCTGATGATCGTGTCGGGCCCCCCGGGCTCCGGCCGCTCCCGCCTGTTGCGGGAGTTTGCGCGCCTGGTCGGGGAGCGGTGGCCACGGACCCCGGTGCGCCGCATCACGGAGACGCCGCTGCCGGCGCAGCCGATGCTGGTGCTCGCGGATCTCGCCGCCACCCCCGAAACCGCGGCGGCGCTGTCGGACTATCTCGCCACGGCCGGCGATGGCGCGCTCCTGCTCGTCACGGCCTCCCCCGATCTCGCCGAGCTCGCGGCGATCGGCCGCCAGGAGCCGGTGAAGACGGCCACGCATCTCCGCCTCGAGCCGCTGACCTGCGGCGACACGCGGGAGCTGCTCGCCTCCATGGCCCAGCTCCCCGAACGGCTGCTCGACTCGCTTTCCCGGCGGCTCCACGCCGATACCGAAGGCCACCCGGCGGCGATCGTCCGCGCCATGGCGCTGCTCGTATCGGAAGGGATGGTCGTGTGCGATCCCGCCATCGGCTGGCACGCCACGCCCGGCCTCGGCGTGGCACCGCTCGCGCTCGAGGATGCGCGCGAACGGGCGCGCCGGCGCCTCGACCGGATGCACGCCGATTCCCGGCGCGTCGTCGATGCCGCCGCCGTCCTCGCGGGCGTCGCGACCGCCGAGCTGCTCGGTGCGGTGTCCGGGGTCGAGGGCGATCGCTTCGAGCGGGCCCTCACCGAAGCCACGACGCGGCGGATGCTCGAAGCGCGAGGCGGGAGATACCCATTCGTGGCGGAGAGCGTCCGGCACGCCGTGTACGCCATGATTCCTGAAGCGCGCCTCCGCGGCCTCCATCGTTCGGCGGCGCGTGCCATCCGCCGGGCAGCGCGCCACGACGCCCAGCTTCGCGCGGAACTGCACCACCACCGCGTCCAGGCCGGGCTCGGCTTCGACCGCCCCTGGCACCTGCGGATTGCCGCCGCGCTCGGCATTCCGGTAGGCCGCTGATCGCGGGCCCCCCGCGTTAGATTTCCGGAAACCTCTTCCGGACCCACGCATGGCCATCGCCGAAGGCAGGACCCTTCCCTTCTCGGGCCCCGAGACGATCGACGCGGCAGCGCTCGAGACGTTCGGCTACGACGGCCCCGAGCAGAAGATCGTCACCGAAACGCGCGAGTTCAGCGCCGTCTGTCCCTACAGCGGCCTCCCGGACTACGCCCTCCTGCGCGTCGCCTACACCCCGTCCGACCGCTGCATCGAGCTCAAGAGCCTCAAGTACTACATCATGAGCTACCGCAGCGTGGGCATCTTCCAGGAGCACGCCACTGCCCGCATCGCCGAGGACCTCTTCCGGGTCCTGCAGCCGAAGCGGCTGGAAGTGACGACGGTCTACAACATCCGCGGCGGGTTCGAGACGACCTGCACCGTCGAGAAGAGCGGATGAATCTTTGTCTTCACGCGCGATTTCGCGTTCGAAATCAATAAGTTCTTTCCCGCCCCGCTGCGAGGCCCGGGCTGGGCTGGGCCGGGGTGGGCGGCGTCACCGGGCGCTTCTCGCCGCGCGGAAGGAGCTCGGGAAGGTTGGCGAGCTCGAAGGCCGTCACCGCCATGACCGCCGACGCCTGGCGGAGATCGCTCGCCACCGCCTTGTCGAAGGTGTCCGACTGCGAGTGATGCGTGTGATTGTAGCCGCGCGGCTCCTGGTCGAAGTTGAACGCGGGGACGCCGTACGGCACGAAGGCCAGGTGGTCGGTTCCTCCCTTGTTCGCCTCCCGCACGCGCCCCGCGCCCAGGTGCGAGACCGGCGCGAGGAGGTCCTGCCAGAGCTGGTCGAGCTCGTTCCGCCCCTGCAAGGCCTGCCCCAGGATCATGCCGGTTCCGTTATCCAGCACCATCACCGCCTGGATGCTGTCCGCTTCGGCGGCGTGCGCCGCGGCGTAGGCGCGCGAGCCGAGCAGTCCCTGCTCCTCGCCGCTGAACAGGATGAAGCGGATGGTGCGCTTCGGCTTGAGCCCGCTCTGCGCGATGATGCGGGCCGCTTCGACCACCGCCATCGAGGAAGCCCCGTTATCGGTGACGCCCTGCGCGTGGTCCCAGCTGTCGAGGTGCGCGCCCAGGATCACCACCTGGCCCGGAAGCTCGGAGCCGCGGATCTCGCCGATCGTGTTCCACTGCTCGGTCGGGGCGGTGCCGATCCGGTTGTCGATCGTGGCCTCGACGCGGGGAGCCAGATTGGCCTCGACCTGGCGGTGGAGCATGAGGTAGTCCTCGTGCGACACCACGATGTTCGGCAGGGGCGACACGCGATTCGGCGACCCGCTCATGGTGACGAGCGCATGCTCCTTCGACCCGTCGGCGATCGTGCCGAGCGCGCCGTACTTCTTCATGAGGAAGGGCCGGTCGATCCCGAACTGCTGCCGGCGCTCGCGCGCGGCAGCGGAGGTGTCGGCATTCGCGCTTGCCGCGAGCCGCTGGCGCCGCTCGACCTCCGCGCGGCGGGCAGCGGAATCCGCGGCGGTCATGGCAGGGCCATCCGGATTCCACACGAACGCGGGCTCGTTGAGCATGACCCATGCGCCGCGGATGCGGTCGCGGTTCGCCTCGAGCTCCTCGGCGCTCGAGATGGCGACCCGCACCACCGGACCCGACACGGGGCGGCCGCCGGTCCCCTCCGTCCACGCCCAGCTGTAGGCCAGCAGCGCGCGGCGGAACGGACTCACCAGGTGGACGCTGATGGGCCCGCGTTCCCACGTCACGCCGAACGGATAGGACTCGAGCGACGCCGTGAGGCCGTAGGCGCGGAATCGCTCCGCGACCCAGTCGTTCGCCTTCCGCATCGCGGCGCTGCCGCTGAGGCGCGGTCCGATCGCGTCGCTGAGGTACTGCAGGTTCTGCATGACCTCGGACCGATCCATGGCCTGGGCAATGAGCGCGCCCGCTCCCGTCGTATCCACGCGGGACTGGGCGGTGAGCGGAGCAGCTGCGATTGCGAGCAGCGCGAACGTGGCCAGCGTCTTCATGGGTGTCGCTCGTCGAAGTGGGATGGATGGGCGCCGGACCCTCGCCGGGCGCTCCTCAATGTACGCGCCGCGCGGAGATCCGGTTACCGCCCCGTCGCGGTTGTGACCGCCCCCGGGCCGCGACTATCTTTGCCGCCGAGCCGCATCCCCCGCCATTGCGCATCGAAGAGGACTCGCCGTGCCCAAAGAGACGCTCTCCATCACCGACAACCGCACCGGCAGCTCCTACGAAGTTCCGGTCAGCGATGGCACGATCAAGGCCATGGACCTGCGCCAGATCAAGGTATCCGACGACGATTTCGGCCTGATGACCTACGATCCGGCATTCATGAACACCGCGGCCTGCCGGAGCGCCATCACCTACATCGACGGAGACCGCGGGATCCTGCGCTACCGGGGTTATCCGATCGAGGAGCTGGCGGAGCGGGCGTCGTTCCTCGAGGTAGCCTACCTCCTCTCCACCGGGGAACTGCCCACGGCCCCGCAGCTCGAGAAGTGGACGCAGGATATCAAGTACCATACGTACGTCCACACCAACATCATCAGGTTCCTGGAAGGCTTCCGGTACGACGCGCACCCCATGGGCATGCTGCTCGGCGTCGTCGGGGCGCTGTCCACGTTCTATCCCGACGCGAAGGAGATCCACGACCCGGAAAACCGCTATATCCAGCGCGTCCGGCTCATGGCCAAGATCCCCACGCTCGCCGCGTTCGTCTTCCGGCAGACGCGCGGGCTCCCCTACCAGTTCCCGCGCAACGATCTCGACTACATCGGCAACTACGTCAACATGACGTTCAGCATCGGCGGCCAGCACCAGCCGAACAAGGTGCTGCAGCGTGCACTCGAGATTCTGCTGATCCTGCACGCCGACCACGAGCAGAACTGCTCGACGAGCGCCGTCCGCGCCGTCGGGTCGTCCGGTGTGGATCCGTTCAGCGCCATTTCGGCGGGCATCGCCGCGCTCTACGGACCGCTCCACGGCGGGGCCAACGAAGCCGTCCTCCGCATGCTCGACGAGATCGGCGACAAGAAGAACATCCCCGCCTTCATCGACCGGGTAAAGGCGGGCGAGGGCCGGCTCATGGGCTTCGGCCACCGGGTCTACAAGTCGTATGATCCGCGAGCCAAGCTCATCAAGCGCGTGGCGGACGAGGTGTTCGCCGAGACGGGGCTCAATCCCAAGCTCGAGATCGCCGTGGAGCTCGAGCGCATCGCCCTGTCCGACGAGTATTTCATCAAGCGGAAGCTCTACCCGAACGTCGATTTCTATTCCGGGCTCATCTACCAGGCAATGGGCTATCCCACCGAGTATTTCACCGTGCTCTTCGCCCTCGGGCGCATGCCGGGATGGCTGGCGCAATGGGAGGAAATGCTCGAGGACAAGGAACAGAAGATCGCCCGGCCAAGGCAGATCTACACGGGTCCGGAGCAGCGGGAGTTCGTGCCGATCGAGCGGCGGGGGTAGGTGGTCGGAGAGCGGTCGGGAAGCGGTCGGACAGCGGTCGTGAGGCGGTCGGACAGCGGTCGGATGGCGGCGGGGGTTCGAAAGGCAGAGCGGTCGGGGATATCCCGACCGCTTTCCTGTTTCCGTTCGCCTCCCTGATTCGACCCTTGGCGACCGCTGTCCGACGCCGCCGGCCCGCTGTTCGACCGCTTCGCGACCGCTGTCCGCCCCTACCCCACATCCCCCTCCAGATACGTATACCCCTC
>JBLNHD010000074.1:0-10612 GCA_050268825.1 Gemmatimonadota bacterium | reverse complement strand
GTATCACGTCCCGGTGCTCCTGGACGCGGTCCTCGCTGCTGCGCGCGGAGCGCGCCGGGCCGTCGACGCGACGCTCGGCGATGGCGGCCACGCCGCCGCGCTCCGGGCGGCCGGGATCGAGGTCCTGGGCATCGACCGGGATCCCGAAGCGATCCGCCGGGCGAGGGCGCGCCTCGGCGAGGAGGGGATGCGGTACCTGGAATCCGCCTACGCGGCACCGGCGGGGCTTGCCGCGGTCTCGGCGTTCGCCCCCGATTTCGTGCTCCTCGACCTAGGCGTGTCGTCGCGCCAGTTCGACGAGGAGGGCAGGGGATTCACCTTCCGACCGGGCGCGCCCCTCGACATGCGCATGAGCGGCAGCGGGCGCACCGCGGCGGATCTGCTCAACTCGGAGGCGGACGAAGAGCTCGCGCGGATCCTGTACGAGTACGGCGACGAGCGCCGCTCGCGCCCGCTTGCCCGCGAGATCGTCCGCCGCCGCCAGCGCGAGCCGTTCCGCATCAGCGACGACCTCGTGAACGCCATTCGTGCGGTGCTCGGCCCACGCGCCGGCCCGGGGGATTTCGCGCGGAGCTTCCAGGCGCTCCGGATCGCGGTGAACGACGAGCTCGAAGGCCTCGCGCGCGCGCTGCCTGCCTTCCGCGACGCGATCCGCCCGGGCGGCGCCCTTGCTGTGATCAGTTATCATTCAGGCGAAGATCGCCTCGTCAAGCATGAGTTCCGGGAATGGGAGCGCGACTGCGTCTGTCCGCCCCGCCAGCCCGTGTGCACCTGTGACGCGCGCGCCTTCGGGCGTGCCGAGCCGCGCCGGCCCATCGTTCCCGACGAGGCCGAGATCGCGGCCAATCCCCGCGCCCGGAGCGCAAAGCTCCGCATCTTCCGCGTGGCCGATGCATCCTAAGGGACGCCATCTCGTGCTGCTCTGGCTGCTCGTCTTCCTCGCCGTCGCCGCGGTGGTGAACGCGCGCCAGACGCGCGCCTACGCGCTCGCAAGGCGCCTGAGCGAGGTCACGAACCGGCGCGACGCCCTGGAGGCGGAAGCGGCGGAGCTGCAGCGCCGGATCCAGCAGGCCTCCAGCCGGCCCGTCCTCGGCCGCCGGGCGGAAGCGATGGGGTTCCACGCGCCCGACGATCACGAGTTCGAGCTCCTCCCGCTGCCCACCGGAACGGCTCCCTGATGGCAAAGCCTGCGGCACGCGTCGGCTTCATCCAGTTCTGCCTGATGCTCGGCACGCTCGCCGTGCTGGCTCGCGCAGCGCAGCTCCAGCTCGTGGAAGGCGACCGCTGGGCCCGGAAGGCGGCGCAGGCGCGCACGCTCCGCGAAACGATCGCGGCGTTTCGCGGCTCGATCCGGGACCGCAGCGGCCAGGCGATCGTCACGAGCCACCTCTGGTACCGCGTGAGCATCGCGCCGGAACAGATCCGCGACACCACGGCATTCTCGCGGGCCGTCGCGACGGCGCTCGGCGCCTCCGCCCGGGACCTCGAGCGCAAGATCCGCGCGGGACGCCGGTCGATCTATTTCCACGGCCCCTTCGACGCCGTCACCGTGCAGGACATCCGCAAGCTCGATGGAGTCCATCTCTCGCCGGTCTATCCGCGCGGCGGTCGGACCGACCTCGCCCGGCAGACGATCGGCGTGCTCAGCCCCGAGTCCGGCCATGGGCTCTCCGGCATCGAGCGGGCGCTCGATTCGGTGCTCTCGGGCATCACGGGGGAGATCGTCTGGCTCACCGATCCGTCGCGCCGGAGCCGCATCGCATCGCCCGGCCGGCCGGTCCGTGAGCCGGTGCGCGGCAACGACGTCTGGCTCACGATCGACGCGAAGCTCCAGGAGATCGCCGAGGCGGCGCTCGACCGCGCCATCGGCGAGCTCGATGCGAAGGGGGGCGACGTCGTCTTCCTCGACCCCGCCACCGGCGAGCTGCTCGCCGTCGCGTCGAGAGTCCAGGGCGAGCGGTCCGCGGCCACGGCCTTCACGGCGCCGTTCGAGCCCGGCTCCACGGCCAAGCTGTTCACCGCGGCGGCGCTCCTCGAGCATGGCCTGGTGGACAGCACGGATCGGGTGGACGGGGAGAACGGAGTCTGGACCTTCCAGCCCCCCCGCGGCGGGCGGCCCTACCGCATCACCGACGTGCACATCGCGAAGGAGCCGTTGACGCTCGAGATGGCCATCGCCCACTCGAGCAACATCGCGCTCGCCAAGTTCTCGCAGCGGCTGGAACCCCGACTCCAGTTCGACCTGCTGCGGCGGTTCGGGCTGGGCACCCGCAGCGACGTCGAGTTTCCCGCGGAAGCGTCTGGAACCGTGCCGCCGCTCGGCACCTGGAAGGCCGGATACACCCGCGAAAGCCTGTCGCGGGGGTACGAACTGCAGGTGACGGCGGTCCAGCTGGCCGCTGCCTACGGGGCGATCGCGAACGGCGGGATTCTCTACACGCCGACGCTCGTCCGGGAAATACGTTCGCCGGATGGAGAGGTGCTGTACCGGCACCGTCCGGAACCCGTGCGCCGGGTGATCTCGCCCCAGGTGGCCGCGACGCTTCGCCGGTACATGCAGAAGGCCGTCGGCACCGGCTCGTCCGCAGAGGGGCTCGAGATCGAGGAATTCAAGCTTGCGGGGAAGACCGGCACGGCGCGCAAGGTGATCAACGGCCGCTACGCGATCGGCAAGTACGTGTCCTCCTTCGCCGCCATCTGGCCCGCGGACCGACCGGAGCTCGTGGCGATCGTCGTCATCGACGAACCGAAGGGCGCCTACTACGGCAGCCAGACCGCGGCGCCGCTCACGCGACGCATTCTCACCGATGCCATCGCCTCGCGAAACCGTGCGCTCGATTTCGACAAGCTCGCAACCGGCGATTCCACCCGACGCGCGCGCATTGCCTCGTCCGCCCCGGGCGGTGCACCCAGCCGGCCGCCGGTGGTCGCCGTCGGCTGGCCATCGAGGGAAGATCGCTCCGCGCGCGCGGTGCGACCGGTGCCGGACGTGAGCGGCCAGCCTGCGCGCTCGGCCGTCGCCCGGCTGCATGCGGAAGGATTCCGCGTGGCCGTCGAGGGTCTCGGCACCGTCGAGGGCACCGTTCCCGGTGCGGGCGCCGCCGTCCGGACCGGGGAGACAATCACCATCCGGGCCGCTGCGCCGCGCCTTCCCTGAAGGATCCATGGCCACCATTGCCGATATCGTCGCGGCGCTGCGCCGCGAAGACCAGCTCCTGAGCGCGCCGGACCCGCTGCCCGACGTCGCCGCCCTGACGGCGGACAGCCGCGCCGTGGAGCGCGGGGCACTCTACGCCGCGGTGCGCGGGTCGCAGACCGACGGACACCGCTTCGTTCCGGACGCCGTGCGCCGCGGCGCGGCGGCGGTCATGGTCGAAACGCCGCAGAGCGCCGGCGTACCCGAGCTGGTGGTCCGGGACGGGCGGCGTGCCCTGCTCGCTGCCGCGCGCGCCTGGTACGGTGATCCTGCCCGCTCACTGACGCTCATCGGGGTCACCGGCACGAATGGGAAGACCACCACCACCGGGCTCGTGCGCCATCTGCTGAACGGGGCCGGGCGCGCCGGCAGCATCGGCACGCTCGGCGCCTTCGACGGGGCGGGGGACGAGATCCCCTCCACCGCGGGGTCGCTCACGACGCCCGGTGCCGCCGACCTGCAGGCGACGCTCGCCGCCCTGCGCGATCGCGGCGTCACGCACGCCGCCATGGAGACGTCCTCGCACGCACTCGAGCAGGGCCGGCTCGACGGTCTCACCTTCGCCGCGGGGATCTTCACCAACCTGACGCGGGACCACCTCGACTATCACGGCACCATGGAGGCGTACCTCGCAGCGAAGCTGCGGCTGAGCGGCTACCTCGCGCTCAACGGAATCGAGGTCGTGAACCTCGACGACCCCATCTGGCGCGAGATGCCGCCGCGCGAAGGCCGGATCACGTACGGCGTCGACTCTGCAGCCGACCTGCGGGCCGAGACCGTCGAACTGGGTGCCGGCGGCAGCAGCTTCCGCATGACGGGGCGCTGGGGCGAAGCGGACGTCCGCCTTCCGCTGTTGGGAGACTTCAACATTTCGAACGCGCTTGCCGCGGCGGCATGCTCCCTCGGCCTGGGCCAGCCCCTCCGCGACGTCGTATCCCGCCTCGAGGCCACCCCGCAGGTGCCCGGGCGAATGGAACGCATCGCGGAGCACCCATGTGTCGTCCTTCGCGACTACGCGCACACGCCGGACGCGCTGGAGCGCGCGCTCGCGACGCTTCGACCCCTCACCGCCGGCCGGCTGATCGTCGTCTTCGGCTGCGGCGGGGACCGGGACAAGGGGAAGCGCCCCCTGATGGGCGGGGTGGCGGCGGCCCTCGCGGATCTTGCGATCGTCACCTCGGACAATCCGCGCACCGAAGACCCGGATGCGATCATCGACGACATCGAATCGGGCATGGGGTCGGCGCCGCACCTGCGCTTCACCGAGCGGCGGGCGGCAATCGCCGCCGCCCTCACCGAGGCGCGCGCGGGCGACACGGTGCTCCTCGCGGGAAAGGGCCACGAGACGTACCAGGTGATCGGAACGGAGAAGCAGCCGTTCGACGAGCGCGCCATCGTGCGGGAGCTGACGCAGTGAGCGCGCGCTTCAGCCGGGAGCTCGTGCAGCGCGCCCTGGAGCTCGACGCCCTTCCGGACGGGCCCGGATTCACCGCCATCTCGACCGACACGCGGACGCTCGAGCCGGGCGCGCTCTTCGTCGCGCTCGCGGGCGAGCGTTTCGATGGCCACGATCACCTGGCGGACGCCCGCGCCCGCGGCGCCGCGGCCGCGGTCGTCCGGCGCGGTACCGCGCCCGTGGCTGGGCTCCCGCTGCTCGAGGTCGACGACACGCTGCACGCGTACGGCCGGCTCGCGCGTGCCCGCCGACGGGAGATCCGCGGCCCCGTCATCGCGGTCACCGGCACGAACGGGAAGACGAGCACCAAGGAGATGCTGCGCGCCGTGCTCGGCACGCGGTTCCGGGTCCATGCCACCCGGGCCAACCTCAACAACCTCGTCGGGGTTCCGCTCACGATCCTCGAAGCGCCGCCCGAGACCGATGCCCTCGTGGTGGAGGCGGGGGCCAACCTGCCGGGCGAGATCGCGCGCTACCGCGAGATCATCGAGCCGACGATCGCCGTCGTGACGAACGTCGGCGCGGGGCATCTGGAGGGATTCGGCTCGCTGGCCGGCGTGATGCGCGAGAAACTCTCGCTCGTGGCCGACGTGCCGCTGGCGATCGTCGGCACCGATCCCCCGGAGCTGGCAGAGCAGGCCCGGCACCTGGCCCGACGCGTGCTGACGGCAGGGCTGACCGCGGCGGAACGCAAGGCGCGCGAGCTGGAGCTCGACGAGCAGGGCCGCGCAGCGTTCGCCGCCTCCGGCCACCGCATCACGCTGCCGTACCCTGGAAAGCACCTCGCCGCCAACGCCATGCTGGCGTGGACCGTCGCGGAGGAGCTGGGGCTCGACCTGAGCGCCGCGGCGCGCGCGCTGTCGGACTTCGCGCTTCCAGGCGGCCGGAGCGAGGTCGTGAACGTGGGCGGGCTCACGATCCTGAACGACTGCTACAATGCGAACCCGCAGTCGTTCCAGTCGGTGATCGCGACGGCGCGTGCGATGCGTCACGGGCGCCGGCTCGTCTTCGTGGCCGGCACGATGCGGGAGCTGGGTCCGGAGTCGGCGCGACTTCACGCCGAGGTGGCCGAGCAACTCGTGCTGCTCAAGCCGGACCTGCTGGCGGCAGTCGGAGAGTTCGTGGCACCCCTCGCAGAGCGTGCCGCCGAGCTCGGCGAGCGCCTGCTGACCGCGCCCGATCCGCTCGCACTCGGGCCGGCACTTTCAGCGCGGCTTCAGGGGAACGAGATCGTGGTGCTGAAGGCATCCCGTGGCGTAGCACTGGAACGTATACTTCCGTACCTGACCACCGGCCGGACCCCACCCATCGAGGCCTGATGTTCTATTACCTGCTTGCCCCGCTCGGCAAGAAGTGGCTCGTATTCAATCTCTTCAATTACATCAGCTTTCGAGCGGCGGGGGCCACGGTGACGGCGCTGCTGATCGCCTTCGTCGTGGGGCCGGGGATCATCCGTCGGCTGCGGGCACACAAGGTGGGGCAGGTGATCCGGGCCGAAGGCCCCGCCAGCCACCAGGCCAAGCGCGGCACGCCGACCATGGGCGGCCTCATCATCCTTCTCGCCACCGTAGTGCCGACGCTCCTCTGGGCCCAGCTCGACAACCGCTTCGTCCTCGTGGCGCTGCTCGCGATCCTCTGGATGGGGGCGATCGGATTCGTGGACGATTATCTCAAGATCGTCCAGGGGAAGTCGCGCGGCCTCGTCGCCAAGTGGAAGCTGGTGGGGCAGTGCGGCTTCGGGATCCTGCTCGGGCTGCTCCTGCTGGTCGAGCCGGTCGTCGCCGAGACGACGCTGCCGGCGACCGCGACGACCCTCCCGTTCCTCAAGTATCTCGTCGTCAACTTCGCGCCGCTGCTGTTCGTGCTCTTCGTGACGACGGTCATCACCGGCAGCAGCAATGCCGTGAACCTCACCGACGGCCTCGACGGGCTTGCCACCGGCCTCGCCGCCGTCGCGGCGCTGGCCTTCGCCGTCTTCGCGTACATCCTCGGGCGGACCGACCTCACGTCGTTCCTCTATCTCTTCTATCTCCCCGGCGCCGGCGAACTGGCGATCTTCTGCGCCGCGCTCATGGGTGCGTGCCTCGGCTTCCTCTGGTTCAACGCCCACCCGGCCCAGGTATTCATGGGGGACACGGGGAGCCTCGCCATCGGCGGCGCGTTCGGCACGGTGGCTATCCTGCTCAAGGCGGAGTTCCTCCTCCTCATCATCGGGGGCGTGTTCGCGGCCGAAGCGATCTCCGTGATCCTGCAGACCTCGGTCTACAAGTGGTACAAGCGGACTCGCGGCAAGGAATTCGCCGACTCCCATCGCGTGTTCCGCATGGCGCCGCTGCACCATCACTTCGAGAAGCTCGGCTGGGCGGAGACGACCGTGGTGACGCGCTTCTACATCCTCGGCATTCTCTGCGCCCTCGTGGCCTTCGCCACGCTCAAGCTGCGCTGATGATCGACGCGTGGAAGGCACGGGGCGGAGAGGTCGCGGTGGTGGGCCTCGGGAAGAGCGGCGTGGCGGCCGGGCTGCTGCTCCGCGAACGGGGCGTTCCCGTTTACGCCTCGGACGTCGGGCGGACCGAGGCACACGAGCGCTGGGCGGCCCAGCTCCGCGCCGCCGGGGCGGAGGTGCAGCTTGGCGGTCATGCCCTGGACCGGATCGGCCGCGCCATCGCCGTCGTGGTCGCGCCGGGCGTGCCGCCGGACGTGCCGCCGCTGGCCGCGGCGCGCGCGGCCGGGGTGCCGATCCACGCCGAGACCGACCTCGGGGTGAGCGAGCTGCGGGGGACGCGGTACGTCGCCGTCACCGGCACGAACGGGAAGACCACCACCACCTCCCTCATCGGGCACGCTATGGCGGGCGCGGGGCTCCGCGGCGAAACCGCGGGCAACATCGGGCGCCCGGTGTGCGACGTGGCGCGCCTGCCGGACCCTCCCGCATGGCTCGCGCTCGAGCTTTCGAGCTTCCAGCTGCACGACATGCCGTCGGTGGATCCGGCGGTCGGGGTGCTCACGAACCTCGCGCCGAACCATCTCGACCGGTACGGCTCGCTCGAGGAGTACTACGGCGACAAGGCGCTGCTCTTCCGGAATGCACGGCCCGAGTCGGTCTGGGTGACGAACGCCGACGACGCGGCGGTACAGGCGATGGCGACGGGCGTCGCCGGCTCGCATCGGCGGTTCTCGATCCGCACGCGGGCAGACGCCTGGTACGACCGCGAGCGCGGACAGCTGATGCTCGGTGCCCGGCCGGTGCTCGAGCGCAGCCGCCTCCCGATCCTGGGCGACCACAACGTCGCGAACGCGCTGGCGGCGATCCTCGCGGTCGAGACCATCGGCGGCGCCCCCGAGCGCATCGCGGAGGCGCTCGCCACCTTCCGGTCGATTCCACATCGCGTCGAGCCGATCCGGGAGGTGGACGGGGTGCTCTGGATCAACGACTCGAAGTCCACGAACGTGACGTCCACCGAAGTGGCGATCGTCGCGCTCGACCGGCCGTTCGTGCTGCTGCTCGGCGGACGGCACAAGGGCGAGCCGTATTCGCGGCTCATCCCCCTCCTGCGCGAGCGCTGCCGCGCGGTGGTTGCCTACGGCGAATCGGGCGACATCGTTGAGGCCGACCTCGGCGGCGCGCTGCGCGTCGTGCGGGCAGGAACGTTCGACGACGTGCTCGCCACGGCACGGCGAGAGGCGAAGCGCGGCGACGCGGTCCTCCTTTCCCCCGCGTGCTCGAGCTACGACATGTTCAACAACTACGAAGAGCGCGGCGAGCGGTTCCGCGCGATCGTCGAGGCGATGTGATGCGGGCGGTGCGGCATCCGGGGGAACTGCGCTGGGAGACGCGGCTCCTCGCCGTGATCGTGGCGACGATGGTGGTGTTCGGGCTCGTGGCGGTCTACGGTGCGTCGAGTCTCACGCCGACCCGCGGCGGGGAAACCGTCGAGGCCGGCCTCGCGATCCGGCAGTTGATCGGCGCGTCGCTCGGTGGCGTGCTCATGGTGGTGGCCTCCCAGGTCGACTACTACCGATGGCGACAGCTCGCCTGGCCGCTGCTCCTCGGCACCATCGTCCTTCTGCTGCTCACCGTGCTGCCGTTCACGACCAGCATCGCGCCGGTGAACAACGGGGCTCGTCGGTGGATCGATCTGGGTCCGGTGACGTTCCAGCCGTCCGAGCTCGCGCGTCTCGTGGTCGTCGTCTGGTGCGCCATGCTCGCCACCAAGAAGGGAATCCAGGTGCGCGAGTTCAAGAAAGGCGTGCTCCCGTTCGTCGTGGTGCTCGCGACGCTCTTCGGGCTCGTGCTGCTGCAGCCCAACATGTCCATGGCGACGCTCATCGTGATGCTGGGCGGCGTCGTCCTCTTCACGGCGGGCGCTCGCATCGGCCACTTCGCAATGCTGGCGGCGATCGGCATGCTGGTTGCCCTGAAGGGCATTCAGAGCGCGCCGTATCGGCTGGCGCGACTCACCTCCTTCCTGTCCGGCGGCGATCTGGAGACGGGCAGCTACCAGATCAACCAGGCGATGACCGGATTCGGCGCCGGGCAGTTCTTCGGCGTCGGACTGGGCGAAGGGCAGCAGAAGCTCTTCCTGCCGTATGCGTATTCCGATTTCCTCTTCAGTTCCATCGGCGAGGAGTGGGGCTTCATCGGCGCCTGCTTCGTGATCGGGCTGTTCAGCACCTTCTGCTGGCTCGGCTTCCGGATCGCGCGGACCGCGTCGGATCCGTTCGGCCAGTACGTCGCCACCGGTATCACTGCCGGCGTGGGCCTGACCGCGCTGCTGCACATGGCGGTCAATGTGAACCTGATGCCGACGACCGGTCTCACGCTGCCGTTCATGTCCTACGGCCTCTCGAGCCAGGTGATCTCCCTCCTCGGCGTCGGCATCCTGATCAATATCGGGCGGACGCGCGGAAAGCCCCGGGTGGAACGCCGGAGGGAGGCGCGCACCGAGCCGGCCGAGGCGGAACGGAGCGTGCCGCGGCCCGCGTGGGTCCGGCGGTGACAGCTTCCGGCGCGATTCCCGCCACCGAGCAGAGCGCGCTGCGAATCGGCGCGAGGTCCCGGAGGCGCGTGGTCCTCATCGCCGGGGGCGGAACGGGCGGGCACCTCATGCCCGCGCTCGCGATCGCCGAAGCGCTGCAGGCGGCCGCACCCGGGCTGGAGCCGGTGCTGGTGGGGGCGACGCGCGGTGTCGAAGCCCGCGTGCTTCCGACGCGCGATTTCCGTTATCACCTCCTTCCCGCGGAGCCGATCTACCGGCGCACCTGGTGGAAGAACCTTCGCTGGCCGATCATCGCCTCGCGGCTCGTCGGTGCGGTGGGGCGGGTGTACGCCGCCGAACGGCCGGTCGCGGTGCTGGGTACCGGCGGCTATGCGTCCGGTCCGGTCGTCTGGTTTGCGCGCGGACGCGGCGTCCGATCTGCGGTGCAGGAGCAGAACGCCTATCCCGGACTCGCCACCCGCTGGCTCGCGCGCCGCGTCGACCACATCTACCTCGGCCTTCCCGAAGCCAGGCAGCTCCTGAAGCCCGGTCGCACGACGGAGGTCTTCGACACCGGCAATCCCATCGTCCCGCCTGACCCGTCACGGCGCGCGGCGGGGCGGCAGCGGTTCGGCGTGGACGGATCACGGCCGGTCCTCCTCGTCACCGGCGGGAGCCAGGGAGCGCTCGCCATCAACCGGGCGGTTGCCGACTGGCTCCGCACGGGGGGGCAGGGGAAGGCCGTCGTCATCTGGGTGACCGGCCGGGGCACCCACGGCGAGTTCGCCTCGTTCCATGCGCCCCCGGACGTCCACGTCATCGACTTCCTCGACCCCATGGCGGATGCGTATGCCGTCTCCGACCTGGTGCTTTCCCGGGCCGGCATGATCACGGTGGCGGAAATCTGTGCCTGGGGGCTTCCGAGCGTGCTGGTGCCACTGCCGACCGCCGCCGCCGACCACCAGACGCACAACGCGCGTG
>JBLNHD010000073.1:0-18953 GCA_050268825.1 Gemmatimonadota bacterium | reverse complement strand
CCACCATGCCCCACTCGAAGCGGCTGACGCGCCGCGCCTCGAGGCCCGGAATCTCCTTCGGCGGCCGGTCCGAGGTCAGGACGATCTGCTTGTTGCCCTCGTACAGCGCGTTGAAGGTATGGAAGAACTCCTCCTGCGTCATCTCCTTGCCTTCGAGAAAATGCACGTCGTCCACCAGGAAGAGGTCCACGTCGCTCCGGTAGCGCCGCCGGAACTCGGGCATGGTCCGGCCGTGGATGCTCTCGATGACCTCGTTGATGAACTGCTCGGCGCCGACGTAGAGGACCCGCGTTTCGGGATTCTTCTGACAGACCGTATGTGCAATGGCCTGCATGAGATGGGTCTTGCCGAGACCGGTGGCGCCGTAGATGAAGAGGGGATTGTAGGTCTTGCCGGGCGACTCCGCCACGGCGTGCGCGGCGGCGGCGGCGAGCTCGTTCGACTTGCCGATGACGAAGTGCTGGAACGTATACCGCTCGTTGAGCGGCTGGGTGCTTGGGTTCACGGACACCGCCGGCGCGGCGCTCACCGGTGCGGGGGCCACGAAGAAGTCCATCTGGGGGCGCTTCTGCCGGTCCTCGAGCACGCGGAAGACGATCGCGGTGGGCCGCCCGATGACGGGCTCGGCGATCCGCGACAGGATGCCCGCGTGCTTCGACTCGTTCCATTCGACGGCGAACTGGTCGGGCGCGCCGACGACGAGCCGCCCCTCTTCGAGGGCGATGGCCTCCGTCGGCTCGAGCCAGGTGCGGATCGTATGATCGGGAAGTTCCTGCTGCGCTTCATCGAGAATGCGCTTCCAAGCTTCCCTGGCGGACGGCTGCATCTACACTCAAGTATTGGAAGGGTGATCCAAGGGCAGGAGATGTTACGGGCGCGTTGTGGAAAAGTCAATCGGCAAGAAATGCACGGAAAAGCGGGCGGACGAATCCACGGATCATGTGGTGTCGCAACTCCTTTGCGCAGCGTGGATTCGCGTCATCCAGCGTCATCGCCGATCGATGGCCGTGCGGATCCCGGGGCGTGCGTGGGATGACAAACGGCACGCGAAACCACGAAAAGGGCGAAAGGCGCCGTGCTCGTGGAGGGCTCCCTGCTCCGGCAAGCATGCCGGAATCGCGAAACGTACGGACAGCCCGCGAATCGGTCTCCCCGCGGACGCACCGTCCCGCTCGACCACGGTGCCTTTCGCCCTTTCGTGATTTCGTGTGCGTATTCTCAGGACGGCCCGGCCCCTGAACTCCCCGGCAATCCCCGCCGCCCGCTTGACCCACCCCCTTGTCCCGGCTAGCTTTCCGGGCTCACTGGAGGGTGGAACCGATGAAGCCGTCGTATCGTCCGCGCAACAAGCGCCGGATCGCAAAGCATGGATTTCGCGCCCGCATGGCGGACCGCTGGGGCCGCGCCGTACTGTCGCGCCGCCGGAAGAAGGGCCGGAAGCGGCTCGTCGTCTCGCTTCCGTCGAAGCACGGGTGCTTCTGACGCCATCGGAGCGCCTCGGGCGAGCTCACCGGCTCGCGCGGGCCTCTGACATCCGCCGGTGCCTTGCACGAGGCCGGCGCCGGCGGACCGAGCACCTCGACATGATCTGGGCAGACAACATGACGGGCCATCCGCGCATGGGACTGATCGTTCCGAAGTTCCGGGCGACCGCGGTGGCCCGCAATCGTTTACGCCGGCGGCTGCGCGAGATCTGGCGCCGCGAGATCCTTCCACAGCAAGCCGCGACCGACCTCATCATCCGGGCCCGCCGGGAGGCCTACGGCGTTCCCTTCGCGCATCTCCGGCGCCAGCTTCTTGCCTGGCGCGACGCCACGCTCGCGCGGTGAGCGGTGCCGACGCTGGCGAGTCTTCCGCGCCGTTCGCTCATGCTGCTCGTGCGCGGGTATCAGATCGCCATCTCCCCGGCGCTGCCGCCGAGCTGTCGCTTCACCCCCTCCTGCTCCCAGTATGCGCTCGAAGCGCTCGAGCGGCACGGAGCCCTCAAGGGCTCCTGGCTCGCAGCGCGGCGCCTGGCCCGGTGCCATCCGTTTCATCCGGGTGGCGTCGATCCTGTTCCCTGAACCGGTGATCTGAGTCCATGGACCGTCGAGCCATCTGGGCCGTTGCGCTCATGATGCTGATCGCGCTCGCGCCGACCTTCTTCCTCAAGAAGCCGGCCCCTGCCGGCGGCGTGACGGACACGACGTCGGCGGCCCCGGTGCCCTCCGCGCCGCTCGAGCCCCGCGGGGACGCCCCCGCACCGCCGCCCGGCTCCGCCCAGGCCGATACCGTTGCCGCCGCGCCCGCCGCCCGACCCGCCGAGCTGATCACCGTCCGCTCCGAGCTCTACATCTATACGCTCAGCACCCAGGGCGGCCGCCTCGTCTCGGCCACGCTCAACGAGTACCGCTCGATGGTGCCGGGGGACTCCGCCGCCGCGCAGATCGTGAAGCCCGGCAACGAGCTGCTCGCGTTCCGCCTCGTGGCCGGCGGCGACACGATCCCGATCGATCGGTGGGTGCTCACCCCGTCCGCCACGAATCTCACCGTCGGCGAGGCACCCGCGTCGCTCACGCTGAGCGGGGGCGAGGGATCCATCGCCGTCGAGCTCACCTACACCTTCATGCCGGATTACCGGATCGGCGTGTCGGGACGGGTGAGCGGTGCGGGGCCCGACGGCGGCCTCGCGCTCATCGACCTCGGCCGCGGCCTCCGGAACACCGAGATCGACTCAGCCCAGAACTTCGGCGCCTACGCCATCGTGGTGAAGGACGCCGACGGGGCGGACCGCACCGACTTCCGGAGCCTCGACGCCGGAGAAACCTCCCTGCTGAGCGGGCCCTTCGAGTGGGCGGCGGTGAAGTCGAAGTACTTCGTGGCGAGCGTATTCGCGTTCGATTCGGCAGGCGGCCGGGGAGGGCGGATCAGCGGGGTGCGCGCCACGGCGCCGCCGGTCGAGACCCGGTTCGAGGACGACGTCCACGTCGTGGCGACGATGCCGGTCCCGGCCAGCGGCGTGGTGAGCTACGCCGCCTACGTGGGGCCGCTCGAGTACGATCGCCTCAAGGCGATGGGTCACGGCTTCGACGACGTGAACCCGTACGGCTGGCCCGGCTTCCGGACCATCGTCCGCTTCTTTGCGGTGCCGGTGCGCTGGCTGCTGGTGCAGATGCACGAGAACCTGAACCTCGCCTACGGCATGGTGCTGGTCCTCTTCGGCATCCTGGTGCGCGTGATCCTCTGGCCGCTCAACCAGAAAGCCATGCGCGCCAACATGAAGATGCAGGAAATGCAGCCGATGCTGAAGGCGGCGCAGGAGCGGTACAAGGACAACCCGCAGCAGCTGCAGATCGAGATGTTCCGGCTCTACAAGGAGTACGGCGTCAACCCGATGAGCGGGTGCTGGCCGATGCTCCTCCCGATGCCGGTGCTCTTCGCGCTCTTCTTCGTCTTCCAGAACGCCATCGAGCTGCGCGGCCAGTCGTTCCTCTGGCTGCCGGACCTCGCGCAGAAGGACCCGTTCTACATCATCCCGCTCGTGATGGGCGCGTCGATGTACGTGCTCACCAAGGTGGGCCAGGCGGGGATGGAGCCGAACCCGCAGATGAAGGCGATGCTCTACATCATGCCGGTCATGATGACGGTGCTCTTCATCAATTTTGCCTCGGGGCTCAACCTCTACTACGCGGTGAGCAACATCGCGAGCATCCCGCAGCAGTGGCTGCTGGCGCGCGAGCGGAAGAAGCGCGCGGCGCGGGCGATCGTCGAGGTCAAGACGAAGAAACCGGAAAAAGGCGGGCGGCGGTGACGGAGTGAGCGGCCGGCCTTCCGGCCTCGACGCGGGTTAGAAGCAGCACACACGAAAACAGGAAAACGCGGGCCCTTTGGTCTTCGCGTTTTCGCGCTTTCGCGATTCATCAGTCAGCACGCCCAGGTCCCGGCCCGAGGCACGGCGCCTCCCCGCCCGCGGCGCATTTCGCCCTTTCGTGATTTCGGGCGCGCGGTTCAAGCCCGGAATGCTCCCGACCTACGACCGGGAGCACCGATCCGATCGCTACCCCCGTCCGCTTACCTTTGATCCATGCTCTCCGACCCGATTGCCGCGCTTGCCACGCCGCCCGGACGGTCGGCGATCGCCGTGGTGCGGGTGAGCGGACATGGCGCCTTCGACATCGCGGCGCGGATCATTCCCGGCTTCCGGGCCGAGCCGCGGGTGGCGCAACTGGCAACGTTCGTGGCGCCCGACGGGACCGCCATCGACCGCGGGATCTACACAACCTTTCCCGCACCGGCCAGCTACACCGGCGACGATACCGTCGAATTCTCGTGCCACGGCGGGCTGCTCGTACCGCTCCGGCTGCTCGAGGCGCTTCACGCCGCCGGCGCGCGCCCGGCCGCCCCGGGCGAGTTCACGCGGCGTGCCGTGCTCAACGGCCGGCTCGACCTCCTGCAGGCCGAGGCCGTGGGCGACCTGATCGACGCCACGGCGCCGGCACAGGCGCGCCATGCATTGGGCCAGCTCGAGGGAAACCTCTCGTCGCGCGTGACGGACCTGCGCGCCGCGCTCGTCGAGCTGCAGGCGCTCCTCGGCTACGAGATCGATTTTCCCGGCGAGGATGACGGACCGGTAGCCCCCGAGCGGATCGCCGCGGCACGGAACACGGTCGCCGGCCGCATCGACGCCCTCCTCGCCACGGCGCCCGCGGGCGAGCGCGTGCGTGAAGGCGCGCTCGTGGTGCTCGCCGGCCGGCCGAACGTGGGCAAGTCGTCGCTCTTCAACGCGCTTCTCGGGAGCGACCGGGCCCTGGTCACCGAGATCGCCGGCACGACGCGCGACGCGATCGAAGCCCACACGAGCTTCCTCGGGTGGCCCGTGCGGCTGGTGGACACCGCGGGACTGCGCGAAACCGATGATCGGATCGAGCGGATGGGGGTGGAGACGAGCCGGCGCTGGCTGGACGCCGCGGACCTGATCCTCTACTGCGCAGACCACGACTCCGACCCGGACACTGATGCGACCGGGCTGCCACCGGAGCGCACCATGCGGCTCCGGACCAAGGCCGATCTCGCTGACATCCTCCCGCGGAACGGCCTGCCGGTCTCTGCCGTCACCGGCACCGGGCTTGACGCCGTGCGCCGCACCATCGCCGAGCGGCTCTTCGGCGCGCGAGTGGCGCTGGCGGATCTCGAGCCGGCGCTCACTCGCGCGCGGCATCGCGAGGCATTGGCGCGAGCGCGCGTGGAGCTGGAGGATGCCCGGCCGCACTTCGAGCCGGGAGGCGACGCGGTCCTTGCAGCGCATCACGTCCGGCTTGCTACGGTGGCGCTCGACGAACTCGTCGGGGTGGTGGATATCGAGGACGTGCTGGATCGCGTGTTCGCGACCTTCTGCGTGGGGAAGTGACCGATTACCGCTTGTGGGTGCCGTCGCAGAATGGCTTCGTCCGCGACAGTCCGCAGCCGCACAGCTTGACCTGCCCCGGGACCTTCGCGGGAGGCGGCTCGATCGGGTCGCCATTGTTGTCGCGGATCTCGACGGGGCCTTCCACGATGTACGGTCCGGCCGGTTTCCAGGTGATGGTGGTCGGCGGAGTCGGGTCCGGAGTCATCGGCGCGTCCCGGGATGCGGTGACCGACCGAGTCCGGCGGACAGCCGGCGCGGTCCTGAAGGAACCTCATCGAAGGAGTATGGCATGAACGCGCTCCGCGCGCTCCTCCTGACGTCGTTCGCGGCGGGATCGCCGCTGCCGCTCCTGGCGCAGACGTCGTGGCCGATCCACTCGATGGACCGCCCGCAGCCACCGCTCGTGAAACCCGCCCCTCCGGCCGCACCGACGCCGCCACCTTCGGACGCGATGGTCCTCTTTTCCGGCGGCACACTGGCCGCGTGGGAAGGCCAGCGCGGCGGGCCGGCGCGCTGGCACGCGACGCGGGCGGGATTCGAGATCGTGCCGGGCACTGGAGCGATCAGGACGAAGGCCGCATTCGGCGACGCGCAGGTTCACCTCGAGTGGCGCGCCCCGCTGCCGGCGCGCGGCGAGGGCCAGGACCGCGGCAACAGCGGCGTCTTCCTGATGGGCCGCTACGAGATCCAGGTGCTCGACTCATACCAGAACCGGACCTATCCCGACGGTCAGGCGGGCGCGGTGTACGGCCAGCACCCTCCCCTCGTGAACGCCAGCCGGCCTCCGGGCCAGTGGCAGACCTACGACATCATCTTCCGGCGCCCCCGCTTCGACGCGAATGGCGCAGTCGTGTCACCGGCGCGCATCACGCTCCTGCACAACGGCGTCCTGGTGCAGGATGCGGTCGAGCTGACGGGCCCCGTGGGCCACGGGGAGCGGCCGCCATACGAGCGGCATGCCGATCGCCTGCCGCTCTCGCTGCAGGACCATGGCCACCGCGTGCAGTTCAGGAATGTCTGGGTGAGAAGTCTCGAGGAAGTGCCGGGCGGGAACTGATCAGGCCGTCTGCACGCCACGCGAGGAGTGGTCGGCCGCCTCGAACTCGGCAGGTGACGCCCGGAGTGCGGCGGCGATTCCGCGCTGCTCGACCAGCGCTTCCGCCATGCGATACCCGATGTAGTATCCCGACCGCTCGGGGATGACGCGGCCGCCAACGAGCCGCGCCGACGGACTCATGCCGCCGGTGAGATAGCGCAGGCGGAGGCCCAGACCGCTCAGGTCGAGCTCCGGCGCCATCATGCGCGAGAGGAAGGACTCCATCTCGCGCAGCCGGTTGTACTGCCGCCTGGGATAGCCGAAGTAGTCGGCCGGGTCGAGCCCCGGGGCCACGGCCTGTGCCGCATGCACGGCCAGGCCTTCGTTGAGGAGGAGCTCGCGCAGCGTGGCGCGGCTCCCCGTGACCCAGAAGTCGTAGTACCCGCCCTCCTCGGCAACGAGCCGCCTGAGGTCGCTCGCGCTCTCGGGCGACGTGTAGCGGACCGCGTGCGCCACTTCGTGCGCGATCCAGACCGGAATGAGCGAGGGCGGGAGGCCCATTCCGTAGGTCTCCGGATTGGCCTTACCCGTGAAGTGCTCCACGCAGATGAACACCGCGGCCCGCCCCCCGACCACGAGCTCGCCCGCGTTTGCCGCCCCCATGCCGACCATGAGGTAGCAGTCGATCGGCCGGTCGGCGCGGAGCAGTTCGGCCGCGCGCCCCATGGCCTCCTCCGCGATCGCAACGACATCGTGCATCGCGAGGAGCGCGTGCAGGTCGCTCCGGTCGGCGCGCAGCGCTGCGGAAACGACCTCCGCCGCCTGCTCCGTGTCCGGATCGAGTACATAGTTGCGCCAGTACGCGTCGAGGATCGGCCGGTGGGCGTCCCGATAGCGCGCGTAGGCCGCCTCGGGATCGTCGGCTTCGAGTACGGCGAGGAAGGAAGGGACGAGGTTGATCAGCACGCGCCATGATAAGAGATCGGCGCGGAAAAGCGCAAGGTAGCAGGTGCGACTTCTGCGGCTCTAGTGACTCTGCTGCTTGCGGCGGGCGACCTCGTCGAGGAATCTGCGCTCGGAGGCCGTGAGGCTCGCGATGCCTTCCGCGCTGATCTTGTCGAGCACGCGATCGAGCTCGGCGGCGGACGTATCCACCTCCTTGCGCACCCGCGCACGGGGAACCGGAGAGGGGCGGCGACGCGGCTCGGGCGATTCGAACGCGCCCGACTGCACCATCACGACGCGCTCGGCCCGCCGAGGCTCGGGAGGTTCGGCGCGCGAGAGCGCCTGAAGGCGGAAAAAGAGGAATCCGAAGATGGCGCCGCCGATATGCGCTTCGTGGGCAATGCCGTCCCCCGGAAGGAGCCAGGCGAAGGTGACGTCGAGGGCCAGGAGTCCGATCACCAGGGTGCGCGCCTTGATCGGTACCGGAAGCGGGAAGACGAAGACGGGCGCATCCGGCCAGTAGAGCGCGAAGGCCACCGAGACACCGAGCGCCGCGCCGGATGCGCCGATGAACGGCTGCACGTCGTGCACGAACGAGAGGAGCCAGCAGAATACCGCCGCGCAGACCCCGCAATAGAGGTAATACGCGATGAACGCGCGGCTTCCCATCCGGCTCTCGACCGCCGTGCCGAAGAAGAAGAGCACCAGGCTGTTCGCGAGGAGATGGAACAGCCCTCCGTGCACAAAGAAGTAGGTCAGGAAGGCCCAGGGGCGGCTGGTGATCTCCGCCGGATCGAAGGCAAGCGCCGCCGCCAGTTCCGGAGACGTGAACAGCGTCTGCATGAGCAGCAGGACCACCGCATTCGCGGCGATCAGGCGGCCCACCCAGGGCGTCACGCGGGGATAGGGAAGCAGGCTCACGCGCTCAGCTCACGGCTCCGGGAACAAGGCTCACGCACTTCGACGCGGGGGGCTGGAAGCACCTGGGTCGCGGCCCGCCTGCCGGAGCGCGGCGCGGCAGATCCGCTCGCACAGCTCGGGAAAGTCGATCCCCAGCGCTCCGGCCGACTGCGGCATGAGGCTCGTCGCCGTCATGCCGGGAAGGGTGTTCACCTCTAAACAGAAGAGACCACCCTCCGCTGTCAAGCGAAAATCGACCCGGGAGTATCCCCCGAGCTTGAGGGCCTCGTGCGCGAGGAGGCCCAGCCGCCGGCACTCGTCGGACACCTCGACCGGGAGGTCGGCGGGGAAGATCTCCTCGGACATCCCGGGGGTGTACTTGCATTCGTAATCGAAAAGTTCGTGCCGCGGGATGATCTCTCCCACGGCCAGGGCCTCTCCGTCGAGGATCCCGACGGTCAGTTCCCGTCCCGGAACGAACCGTTCCACCATCACCTCGTCATCGTACCGGGCGGCCAGCTCGACGGCGGGGTCGAGCTCCTCCGCGCCCCGCACGACGCTCAGTCCGACCGTAGACCCCTGTTTCGACGGCTTGACCACCGCCGGCCACCCGATCTGCCGGGCGACGGTTTCGGCCGTGGCCGGCGCCATGAGCCAGTCGGCCGTCGGGATCCCGCCGTATCGGAACAGGCGCTTGGAGATGTCCTTGTCCATGGCCATGGCGCTGCCGAGTCGGCCGCTCCCGGTGTAGGGCACCCCCACCATTTCGAGGAGGGTCTGCAGCGTCCCGTCCTCACCGGGTCCACCATGCAACGCCAGGAAGAGGACGTCTGCGTCGCGGATCACCGGGAGGGCGGCCAGCCCCGAAAGAAAGAGCCCGCGCTCGAGCGCCCGCAGGTGCGCGATCGACGGGGGCTCGGCGCCGACCCGCGTGGCGAGCATGGCGGGCTCCTCGGCCTCCGGGATGAGGCCGCGCGCCGTGTCCACCACCGAGACATCGTGTCCTCTGGCGCGGAGCGCGCGAACCACCTGCGCCGCCGAGGCGAGGGCGACGTCGCGCTCGGACGAGGTGCCGCCGGTCAGGACCGTGATCCGCATGGCCGCCCCCTATCTCGTCCCGATCATGCGCTGGAGCAGGTCGTACCGGCTCACGATGCCGACGATGGCTCCGTCCTTCCGTACCAGCGCCGCCGGGCTTTCGCGCGTGAGCGCCTGCGCGAGCCGATCCACCGCAAAGGACGCATCCACCTCGGGGAACGGCGCTTCCATCACCTCCCGGACGGGACGGTCGAGGAGCGTGGGCTGCGCGAGCGCGCGGGTCATCAGCGTGCTCTCGATGAGGCCGCCGACGGACTTGCCGTCGTCGAGGACCGGGATCTGGCTCACGCCCCAGGTGGCCATGAGGTTGAGGGCCTGGCGGACCGCGGCGGCGGGAGCCACCTGAACCAGCGCCGGGGCGCCGCCCGCGCGGGCGGCGAGCAGCTGGTCCACCGTCACCGGCGCGCGATCGAGCAGCTGGTTCTCCTCCATCCACTCGTCGTTGAACAGCTTTGAAAGGTATCGCTCGCCGGTGTCGCAGAGGATCGTGACGACGAGCGCGTCCGGATCGTCGAGCTCGCGGGCAATGTCCACGGCGAGCTGCACGTTGAGGCCGGCGGACCCGCCCACGAGCATGCCCTCCTCGCGCGCGAGGCGGCGGGCCATCGCCATGGATGCCTTGTCGCTGAGCTGGCGCCACTCGTCGATCTGGTCGAACCAGACGGTGGACGGGATCTTGTCGCCGCCGATGCCCTCGACCTTGTAGGGGTGGCCTTCGCCGAGGGCCTGGGTCCGGGCAAAGCCGCTGTAGAGCGACCCGACCGGGTCGCCGGCGATGATGCGGATCCTCGCGTTCCGCTCCTTCAGGTACTTCCCGGCGCCACTCACCGTGCCCCCGGTGCCCGCGCCCGCGACGAAATGCGTGACGCGTCCGGCAGTCTGCTCCCAGATCTCGGGGCCGGTCGTGGCGTAGTGGGCTTCGGGATTGGTCTGGTTGTAGAACTGGTTGGCGAGCACCGCACCCGGCGTGTCCTTGACGATCTGCTTGGCCTTCATGACGTAGTTGTCGGGATGATCGGGCGGGACGGCTGTCGGGGTGATGACGACTTCCGCGCCATACGCCTTGAGCAGCCGGACTTTCTCCTGCGACATCTTGTCCGGCATCGTGAAGATGCAGCGATAGCCCTTGAGCGCCGCCGCGATCGCGAGCCCCACGCCGGTGTTGCCGCTCGTCCCCTCGACGACGGTGCCGCCCGGCCGAAGCTCGCCGCGGCGCTCGGCATCCTCGATGATCGCGAGCCCGATCCGGTCCTTCACCGATCCGCCGGGATTCGCATACTCGGCCTTGCCGTAGATCGGCGTGCGGAGGCCGGCACCGACCCGCGCGAGCCGGATGAGCGGCGTCCATCCGACCGTATCGAGGACGGATTCATAGGGCGTGCGGTGCGGCTCTGTCATGGCTGCTCGGAGGGGTGGCGGAAGTGGACCGGCTGGACGAACGCCGTCGCGACGGGCACCCCCCGGCGCAGGGCCGGGGCAAATCGGAGCCCTGCGGCGCCCGCGAGCGCGGCGGAGTCGAGCGCCGGATACCCGCTCGATTCCGCGATCCGCGTCGAGTCGGGCACGACGCGCCCGGCGGAGTCGGCGTAGAGGCGCAGGAGGACGACCCCGTCTATGCGCTCTCGGGCGAGTGCTGCCGGATACCCGACCGGGGACACCGCATTGAGCGCGACCGGCGGCTCGTCTCCCCGCTCGACGAGGGGCATGGCCGCCTCGCCGGGGAGCGCCGCGTCGCCGCGCGGATCGGGGCTGCATGCGGCGACGCCGAGGGCAAACGCGAGAAACGACGATGAACGGTTCACGCGGGAAAAGTACCCTCTATATTCGGCGCTCGCACGTTCCAGCACCGCCGCCAGAGGCCCATGCCGTGACCGATGCCGCCACCGCTCCCGGCCCGCCTTCCGAGGGCTTCTGGGCCGATGTACGCGACGCACTCCGCGGGGTTCACCACGACTATACCGAGGGGCCCATCGGCCGGGCCGTGCTGCTCCTGGCCGTGCCGATGGTCCTCGAGATGGTCATGGAGTCCGTCTTCGCGGTGGTGGACGTCTTCTTCGTCTCGAAGCTCGGGGCGGACGCCGTCGCGACGGTCGGCCTCACCGAATCGATTCTTGCGCTCGTCTACGCGGTGGCGATGGGCCTCGCGATCGGCGTGACCGCGACGGTCGCGCGCCGGATCGGCGAGCGGGACCCGGATGCGGCGGCCCGCACGGCGGTGCAGGGGATCTTCCTGGGCATCGGCGTGTCGCTCGCGATCGCAGCGATCGGCATCGTCTACGCCGAGGACCTGCTGCGCCTGATGGGCGCCTCGCCTGCGGTGCTCGAGATCGGGACCGGCTATACGCGGGTCATGCTCGGCGGGAACGGGGTGATCCTCCTCCTTTTCCTCATCAACGCGGCCTTCCGCGGTGCGGGGGACGCGGCCATCGCCATGCGCGTGCTCTGGACCGCGAACCTGATCAACATCGTGCTGGCCCCGTCGCTCATCTTCGGCCTCGGCCCGCTGCCCGAGCTCGGCGTGACGGGCGCCGCGGTCGGCACGACGATCGGCCGCGGTACCGGTGTGCTGCTGCAGCTCTGGCTGCTCGCGCGCCCCGGGAGGCGGGTGCGCGTTGCCCGCCGGCATATCGTCGTGGACCCGGCGCTCATGTGGCGCCTCGTACGCCTCTCGGGCACCGGCATGCTGCAGGTCCTGATCGCGACGGCAAGCTGGATCGGGCTCGTGCGGGTGCTGGCCACGTTCGGCAGCAGCGCGCTCGCCGGGTACACGATCGGCATCCGCATCATCCTCTTTGCCCTTCTCCCCTCATGGGGGCTCAGTAATGCCGCCGCGACGATGGTCGGGCAGGGCCTCGGCGCGCGCAAACCGGAGCGAGCCGAGCGGGCGGTCTGGATTGCGGGCCGGTACAACGTGGTCTTCCTGGGCGTGGTCGGGCTCGCCTTCGTGCTCGGGGCGCCGTGGATCGTCCAGCTCTTCACACAGGATCCGACCGTCGTGCCGATCGCTTCTGCCTGCCTGCGCATCGTGGCGCTCGGCTTTCCATTCTATGCGTACGGGATGGTGCTGACCCAGTCGTTCAACGGCGCCGGAGACACGTGGACGCCCACGCTGCTCAACCTCGTCTGTTTCTGGTGCTTCGAGATCCCGGTGGCGTGGCTGCTCGCCCGTGAGCTGGGCCTGGGGCCATCCGGGGCGTTCATCGCCATTGCCGTGGCGTTCTCGCTGCTCGCAGTGCTCAGCGCCGTTCTCTTCCGGCGCGGATGGTGGAAGCGCAAGTCCGTGTAGCGCACCGCAGCTCCCGTGCGGGTGAGCCGCGGCACAAACTGCCGCGAACCCGGCGCCTACCTTCGGTGCTCCACGCGCAGGCGGAGCACATGAATCAGCGGACACGCGGCCATGGCATGCGGGCAGTGCGGCAGGACCTGGCCTATCAACGGCATCTTCTCGTCAACGTCATCTTCTCCGGCCCGCCGGGTGCCGGCGACCGCGGGTGGGCGCTCATCGATGCGGGCCTGGCGTTTTCGGCGGAGCGGATCATCCGGGGCGCCGAGTCGCGGTTCGGCAGGCGCGCGCGGCCGGCAGCGATCATTCTCACTCACGGGCACTTCGACCACGTCGGAGCGCTCGACGAGCTCCTCGACCGCTGGGACGTACCGGTCTTCGCCCATCCGTTCGAATTTCCTTTCCTGACCGGGGCGCGGCCGTATCCGCCGCCCGAGCCGCGCGTGGGCGGCGGGGCGATGGCGGCGCTCTCCTTTACGTACCCGCGCGGTCCATACGACTTCTCCGGCCGGCTCCTGCCGCTTCCGCCGGAGGGGCTGGTGCCGGGGATGCCGAGGTGGCGGTGGGTGCACACCCCGGGGCATACACCGGGGCACGTGGCGCTCGTGCGCCCGAGCGATCGGACCATGATCGCGGGCGATGCGTTCGTGACCACGAAACAGGAATCGGCGATCGCGGTGCTCACGCAGCGGCGCGAGATGCACGGCCCGCCTGCCTATTTCACGCCGGACTGGGCGTCGGCCCGGCGCTCGGTGGAGCTCCTCGCCGACCTCGAGCCCGACGCCGCGATCACGGGCCATGGACGCGCCTTTGCGGGACTCGAGCTCCGGCAGGAGCTGCACGAGCTGGCCCGCGACTTCGGGCGGCGCGCGGTGCCGGCGCGCGGACGATACGTCCGCGGCCCCGCCATCGAAGCGCTGAGTCCGACGGCGGGCTGAAGGAGGGCTCCGCGGCGGCATAGATTGCGTCATGCCGCTGCCCGTTGCCGACGTCCTTCCCGATCTCCTCCGCGCGCTCGAGCAGCGCAGCGCAGCCGTGCTGCACGCCCCGCCAGGAGCGGGGAAGACGACGCTCGTGCCGCCGGCGCTGCTCGATGCCCCCTGGCTCTGCGGGCGAAAGATCGTCATGCTCGAGCCCCGCAGGCTCGCGGCGCGCGCCGCCGCGCGGTACATGGCACGGCAGCGCCACGAGGAGGTCGGAGGCACCGTCGGCTACCGCGTGCGGCTCGATACGCGCGTCGGTCCGGCAACGCGGATCGAGGTCGTTACCGAAGGGGTCCTGACCCGGATGCTGCAGGAGGATCCCGCGCTCGAAGCGGCAGGGATCGTCATCTTCGACGAGTTCCACGAGCGGAGCATCCACGCCGACCTGGGGCTCGCGCTCACGCTGCAGACGCGCAACGTGCTCCGGCCCGATCTTCGGCTGCTCGTCATGTCCGCGACGCTCGACGGAGCCCGTGTCGCATCGCTGCTGGGCGATGCACCGGTGATCCGGAGCGAAGGGCGGACGTTCCCCGTCCGCGTGCACTACCTCGGGCGTTCCGAAGCGCGATACATCGAGGCCGGCGTGGCCGGCGTAATCCGTCTCGCCGCGCGCGAGACCGAAGGGGACATGCTCGTCTTCCTGCCCGGCGCCGGCGAGATCCGTCGCGTCGCGGACCTGCTCGCGGCCGACCTGCCGCCGGGCTTCCGGGTCGCGCCGCTGCACGGCACCCTGCCGCCGGCGGAGCAGGATCGCGCGATCGAGCCGGCCCGGCCGGGCGAGCGCAAGGTGGTGCTTTCCACGTCCATCGCGCAGACGAGCCTGACGATCGAGGGTGTGCGCGTGGTGATCGACGCCGGGCTGAGCCGGGTCCCGCGTTTCTCGCCGAGAAGCGGCATGACCCGCCTGGAAACGGTGCGCGTATCGCGCGCCAGCGCCGACCAGCGGGCAGGACGCGCCGGACGCGTGGCCGCAGGTGACTGTTATCGCCTGTGGAGCGAAGGCGAGCACGCCTCCCTGCTGCCGCACGACACGCCGGAAATTCTCGAAGCCGATCTCGCTCCCCTCGCGCTGTCGCTCGCCGCGGCTGGCGTGGATGATCCGCGAGATCTCGACTGGCTCGACCCGCCGCCCCCCGCCGGGTTCGCCGCCGCCGGGGCATTGCTCCGCTCGCTCGACGCGCTCGGCGATGATGGCCGCATCACGCCCCGCGGGGAGGAGATGGCGACACTCCCGACCCACCCCCGCCTTGCGCACATGCTGCTCGAAGGCAGTCGGGCTGGGCTCGGCGCCCTCGCCGCGGAGATCGCGGCGCTTCTCGCCGAGCGGGATCTCCTGCGCTGGGCAGGAGGGCCGCCCTCCGCCGACCTGCGACTGCGGCTCGACGCCCTGCGGGAAGGACGGGGCGGCCCGGGCATCGAGCCGGGCGTCGCGTCGCGCGTCCGGGCCGAAGCGGCGGAGCTGCGGCGGGCCATGCGGTTGCCGCGCGAGGGGGGAGCTGCGGAGGAGGCGGGCGCCGTTCTGGCACTCGCCTATCCCGATCGCATCGCGCGCCGGCGCGCGGGCAGGGATCCGCGGTATCTCCTCGTCAACGGATCGGGCGTCTACCTCGACCGGGATGATGCGCTGGCTCGAGAAGAGTTCCTCGTCATCGCGGACACCGACGGTGCGAAGCCGGAGGCGAGGGTCGGGATGGCCGCGCCGATCTCACGCGAGGACCTCGAGCGAGAATTCGCCTCGCGGATCCGGCAGGAAGACGTCGTGACCTGGGACCGCGCCGCCGGGGCGGTGGTGGCGCGGCGGCGGCGGCGCCTCGGTGCGCTCGTGCTCGACGACGCGGAGCTGAGGGATGCCGACGCCGCGCTCATCCGCTCCGCGCTGCTCGACGGACTCAGGGCCGAGGGGGTGGCATCGCTTCCCTGGTCCGACGCCGCGGTGCGGCTGCGGCAGCGCCTTGCCTTCGCTCGAACGATCGACCCGGCATGGCCCGATCTCTCGGATGCGGCTCTGGAGCATGATCTCGAGACCTGGCTCGGCCCTTGGCTCGACGGCGTCCGGCGGCGAGGCGATCTCGACCGTATCGATCTGGGGGCGGCGGTCCTGTCGCAGGTGCCGTGGGAGCTTCGGACGCGGCTGGACGCACTCGCGCCCACGCACATCGTCGTGCCGACCGGGTCGCGAATCCCGGTCGATTATGCCGATCCAGGCGCGCCGGTGCTCGCGGTGCGCCTGCAGGAGCTGTTCGGCCTGGCCGAGACACCGGCGATCGCAGGAGGACGGGTGCCGCTCACGCTGCACCTGCTTTCGCCTGCGGGGCGGCCGGTGCAGGTCACGCGCGATCTCGCGGGATTCTGGAAGTCGTCGTACTTCGACGTGCGGAAGGACCTGCGTGGGCGATACCCCAAGCATGCGTGGCCCGAGGATCCGCTCCATGCGGAGGCGACGCGGCGCGCGCGGCGGCGGGGGGAGTAGAGCCGCCTACCCCCGCGCTTCCTTCTGCAGCTCGGAGAGGCGGATGAGGGCCTGGATAGGCGTGAGCGAGTCCAGATCGAGCTCGCGTAGCCGCTCAAGCAGTGGATGCGGAATGGCGGTATGCCCGAGGAGATCGAGCTGCTCCGGATCCGCCGCGGCCGGCGCCGAGCCGGGCACGACGCGATGCTCGCCCTCGAGCGTGCCGAGCACCTCGCGCGCGCGCCGCACCACGGCGGCAGGAAGCCCCGCGAGCTGCGCCACGTGGATCCCGTAGGAGCGGTCGGTGCCGCCCGGCTCGAGCCGGTGCAGGAAGACCACGGTGTCTCCGGCCTCGCGCACCGCGACGTTGTAGTTGCGCGCGTGGGCCAGGCGCTCGGGAAGCTGCATCAGCTCGTGGTAGTGGGTGGCGAACATCGTCTTGCACCCCACCCGGTCGTGCAGGTGCTCGGTGACGGCCCAGGCGATCGCCACGCCGTCGTAGGTGGAGGTGCCCCGCCCGATCTCGTCGAGGAGAACGAGGCTCCGCGCGGTGGCGTTGTGCAGGATGGCGCTCGTCTCGCTCATCTCGACCATGAACGTGGACTGCCCTCGCGCCAGGTTGTCGCTCGCGCCGACGCGCGTGAAGAGCCGGTCCACCACGCCGATCTCCGCCGCATCGGCCGGCACGAAGCTGCCGAGCTGCGCCAGGACCACGCAGAGCCCGATCTGCCGGAGAATGGTGCTCTTCCCCGCCATGTTGGGCCCGGTCACGAGCAGCACGCGCGCGGCCTGGTCGAAGTGCGCGTCGTTCGGAATGAAATTCTCGCGCGGCATCAGGCGCTCGATCACCGCGTGCCGTGACGCGCGGAGCCTGAGGGCGTAGTCCTCCGTCACGGCCGGGCGCACGTAGCGGCATCCTGCGGCGCGCTCGGCGAGCGCCGCCCAGACGTCGAGCCGGGCCAGCACCGATGCGACGCGCTGGATGCGGCCGATCGCGCGCCCCACCTCGGCGCGCAGCGCATCGAAGAGCACCGCCTCGCGCGTCGTCATGCCTTCCTCCGCGCCGAGGACCTTCGCCTCGTATTCCTTGAGCTCGGGCGTGACGTACCGCTCGGCGCCGGCCAGCGTCTGCCGCCGCTCGTAGTCGGCGGGGACGCGTGCGGCGTGCGCATGCGTCACCTCGAGGAAATAGCCGAACACCTTGTTGAAGCCGACCTTGAGCGATGCGATACCGGTGCGCTCGCGCTCGCGCTGCTGCAGCGTGGCGATGTACTGGCGGCCGCCGTCGCGCAGACCGCGCAGTTCGTCGAGCTCCGCGTCGAATCCGGTGCGGATCACGCCGCCGTCGGCGAGGGCCGCGGGGAGGCGCTCCTCGAGCCCGGCGACGAGGCGGGCGGCGAGATCGGCCAGGAGGTCGAAATCGCGCTCGAGGTCGCGCAGCAGCGCACTCCCTTCCCGCCCGGCCAGGCTGGTGAGTCCTTCGAGCACGTCGGGGAGGCGGTGGAAGGAATCGCGCAGGGCGCCCATCTCGCGCGGCGTGGCGCGGCCTGCCGCCGCGCGCCCGCCGAGCCGCTCGAGGTCGCGGACGCCATCGAGGGCTTCGCGAATGCGCTCGCGGGCGCGCACGTCGCGTACGAGCACCTCCACCGCATCGAGCCGTCGGCCGATCTCGCCGGCGTCGCAGAGCGGCGAGAGGACCCATTGCCTCAGGAGGCGGGCGCCCATCGGCGTGACGGTGGCATCGAGGGTCTCGAGGAGCGTGGTGCCTCGTGCGCCGGCGCGCAGCGGCTCCACCAGCTCGAGGTTGCGCCGCGTCATGTCGTCGAGCCAGAGATGGGCGCTGCTCCGGCGTACCGCGGGACGTGCGAGGTGCGGAACGCCGGCGGGCTGCAGGTCGGTGAGATATCGGAGGAGCGCCCCCGCTGCGCCGACGGCGAGATCGTCCGCCGGCTCGAGGCCGAGCCCGTCGAGCGAGGCCAGCGCGAAGCGCCGGCCGAGCTCCTCGCGCGCCAGCGCAGGGTCGAATTCCCAGCGCTCGCGCTCGGTGACCAGCGTGCCGTCTTCGGCGGCGTGCGCCAGGCCGGCGGGAATCACGAGCTCGGCGGGCGCGAGGCGGGTCAGCGCTTCGCTCAGGTCGTTCCGTGCGAGCGTCTCGAGCACGAACTCGCCGGTCGAGAGGTCGATTGCCGCGAGTCCCACGGGACCTGGCGCTGCAGACCCATCCGCCCCTGCCGCCCCTCCCGCGAGCGCCACGAGCCAGTTGTTGCGGCCCCCGGCCACCCAGCCGTCCTGCAGGAGCGCGCCGGGAGTGACGGTCTCGACCACCTCGCGCCGCACGATGCCCTTGGCGAGCCGCGGATCCTCGACCTGCTCGCAGATGGCCACGCGATGCCCGGCGGCAACGAGCTGCCGCAGATACTCGGCCGCGGCCTTCACCGGCACACCCGCGAGGGGGACGCCGTCGCCGCGGGAGGTCAGCGTGATGCTGAGCACGCGCGCGCCGAGCTCCGCATCGTCGAAGAACATCTCGTAGAAATCGCCCA
Organism: Gemmatimonadota bacterium; assembly: GCA_050268825.1. GTDB lineage: Bacteria > Gemmatimonadota > Gemmatimonadetes > Gemmatimonadales > GWC2-71-9 > CAMLLJ01. Next base: position 330 of record JBLNHD010000073.1, on the reverse strand, counting down.
TCCGGAAGAAGAGGATGGCGTTCTGGTGGCGCGACTTGATCTCGCGGTACTGCTGCATGAGCGGGGTGCCGCCGCCGTTCCGCTGCTCGCTCACGGGCGCGCTCACTCGGCGACGATGAAGGCGCCGGGAAACTCGGCGAGGAGCCGCTGCCGGCCGGCGCCGGCCTCGGCGCGCGTCGCGTAGGCACCCGCTCGCACCTTGAAGAACGCCCCTTCGCGCGCAATCCGCGCCGGGAAGCCGAGTCGCTGGAGCCGTGCGACTGCGGCATCGGCGGCGCCCTGCGTGGTCGCCGCGACGACCTGGACGCGGAACGCCGGCGTCGGCTCGAC
>JBLNHD010000072.1:0-2536 GCA_050268825.1 Gemmatimonadota bacterium | reverse complement strand
GAGGGTGCGCCTCCGGGCGAGAAGGGAGGCGCGCTCCTGATGATCGAGGAGGGCGTCCTGCGCGATCCCGCGCCCGCGATCCTCCTGGCCCTCCACACCAACGGCGATCACCCCGACGAAGCGGGCGACTGGGAGCAGCTCGGCAAGCTCGCGTTCACACCAGGCCCGCAGTATGCGTCCGCCACGACGTGGCGCGCCCGCATCATCGGGCGGCAGGCGCATGGCGCCACGCCTCACCTCGGCGTCGACGCGATCGTGACGGCGGCGCAGGTGGTGACGAGCCTGCAGACCATCGTGAGTCGCACGCTCACGCCGTTTGCCCCCGCGGTCGTGACCGTCGGCGTCTTCCGCGCGGGAGACCGGCATAACATCATCTCCGGCACGGCGGAGCTCGAGGGAACGGTCCGCACCTTCGACGATTCGGTCACGGCGGCGATCAAGGCCCGGATGCGTGAGATCATGCAGGGGGTTACGTCCGCGGCAGGCGCCACCTTCGAGCTGGAGTTCGAGGAAACCGTTCCCGTGACGGCGAACGACACCGCCCTTGCGGCCCGGTTCGGGCCCGTTCTCGAGCGGATCGTCGGAGCCGCCAACGTCGGCATCGTGCAGGCGGAGACAGGTGCGGAGGATTTCGCCTACTTCGCCCGGAGGGTCCCCAGTTTCTACTTCAAGCTGGGCGCCGTGCCGCCGGGCAAAGCGTCGGGCGGGCACCATACGCCGACCTTTCTGGCCGATGACCGGGCCATTCCGATCGGGGTCCGGGCCATGACCGCGGTGGCGCTCGAGGCGCTGGACGCGGCCAGGTAGAAGTTCCGGCGGTGACTTGATTTACCTGATGAATCCGGCGAATTTCCCCCGCGGTTCGCCGGCTTCGTCACCGTCCAGGACACGTCTTGACCGCCTCTCGCGCCGCGCCCGCGCCGTCCCATCCATCCGCCCTTTCCCGCGACCAGCTGCTCGAGCTCTACTACTGGATGCGGCTCACCCGCTCGCTCGAAGAGCGGCTGGTCAACCTCTACCGCCAGACCAAGGTCGTGGGCGGCCTCTTCCGCTCGCTGGGGCAGGAGGCCGACGCCGTGGGCTCCGCCTTTGCGCTCGAGCGGAGAGACGTGCTCTCGCCCCTGATCCGCAACCTCGGCTCCATGCTCGTGAAGGGCGCGACCCCGGTCGAGATCCTCCGCCAGTACATGGCCCGGGGCGACTCGCCGACGCGGGGGCGGGAGCTCAACATCCACTTCGGCGACACCGATCGCGGCTTCATCGGCCAGATCTCCCACCTCGGGGACATGGTCCCGGTCATGGCCGGTGTCACCCTGTCCTTCAAGCTGCGTGGCGAAGACCGGGTCGGCCTCGTCTACGTGGGCGACGGGGCGACTTCCACCGGCGCCTTCCACGAAGGCATCAACTTCGCTGCCGTGCAGCGGTGCCCGCTCGTCGTCGTGGTGGAGAACAACGGGTACGCCTATTCGACGCCGGTCTCGAAGCAGACGGCGGCGCGCCATTTCGTGGACAAGGCCCCCGGCTACGGGATCCGGGGCATCCAGGCGGACGGGAACGACGTGGTGGCCGTCTATCAGGCCACGAAGGAGGCCGTGGACACGGCCCGCGGCGGTGGGGGAGTCACGCTCGTGGAGCTCATCACCTATCGGCGGAAGGGACATGCGGAGCACGACAACCAGTCGTACGTCCCCCCCGGCGAGATCGACCGGTGGGCGGCGGAGAACGACCCCGTCGACCGCTACGTGCGCGTGCTGCAGACCGAGCTCGGCTTCGACATCGGGGCGCTGGCGCAGGTGGATGCACGCGTCCAGCAGGAGATCGATGCCGCCACGGATGAAGCCGAGCGCTCGCCGATGCCGGAGCCGCGCGACTGCCTCATCGGCGTGTACCACGATCCGCCGGTGGCGCCCGTGCTCTGGTATCGCGAAGGGATCCGCTCCGCCGTGGACGTGAACGAGCGCGCGCAGGGCTGGGGGACGTATGACAACCGCTGAGGCGGCCACCGGCGAGATCACCTACCTCGAAGCGATCCGCGAAGCGCTCTTCGAGGAGATGGAGCGCGATCCGAACGTCTTCTGCCTCGGCGAGGACATCGGGAAGTACGGCGGGGCGTTCAAGGTCACGAACGGCCTCCTCGACCGGTTCGGCGAGCAGCGCGTCATCGACACGCCGATCAGCGAGGCCGCGATCGTCGGCGCGGCGGCCGGCGCGGCGCACATGGGCATGCGCCCGGTCTGCGAGATGCAGTTCATCGACTTCATCTCGTGCGCCTACGACATGCTCACCAACTACGTCGCGACGGCGCGGTATCGCGCCTTCCTGCCGTGTCCCATGGTGGTGCGCGGTCCGAGCGGCGGGTACGTCCGCGGCGGGCCGTTCCATTCGCAGAACCCCGAGGCCGCTGCTCGTTGCGCTTGAACTCGATTTCCATATTGCGCTGGTAAGCTTCCGCAGAACCGGCGTAATCGACCTGAACCGAATGGTCGATGACCAGATCGACCGGCACGAGCGGTTCGATCACGCCCGGGTCTTTTCC
>JBLNHD010000071.1:0-4508 GCA_050268825.1 Gemmatimonadota bacterium | reverse complement strand
GGGGCATCCTTCGCGGTCTCAACCAGGAGTTCCGGCACGAGATCGTCACCGGCAGGCAGGTTCAGGAGTACATCAGCCGAGGGGCGGGCATCGATCTGTCGAAGGTGTTCGAGCAGTACCTTACGCGCACCGAGATCCCGCTCCTCGAGTACCGGATGGCGGGCACCTCGCTCGAGTACCGGTGGGCGCGGGTCGTCCCCGGGTTCGACATGGCGGTCGAAGTGACCCTGCCTGGCGGGACCATCCAGACCCTCCGGCCGACTCCGGCGTGGCAGGTCACGGCACTCGAGCGCCGGGGCGAGCTGGTCGTCGATGCCGACTACTATGTCGAGGCGCGGCGAGTCGGGGAGTGATGCGGTAAAGCGAGGTGCCGCGAGCTCCCCACAAGCCGGGCGGTCAGGGCAGCGGGATATAGCGTCGGAACGGTGGAGGCGCGCCGCCGATCTCCCGCTCCATCTCGCTCACCTCCGCCGTGACGCCATCCGGCAGCTCGAGCACGAAACGGCGCCGCACCAGGAATCCGGCCGCGCGGTAGAGCGGCTCGCCCGGAAGCGTGGCCACGAGGGTCAGTCGCCGGAAGCCCGCTGCCGCGGCCTCCGCCATGCAGCGCGTCAGGAGCGCGCGGCCGAGCCCGCGGCGCGCATGCGCCGGATGGACGAAGAATGCCCTGATGCGGGCGGCGTCGGTCGCGGGATCGAGGGGGAGCTCGCCGGCGTCGCCGGTCCGGTCGCCACCGTGGAGCGTGCGGCGACGGCTCCACCCGCCCACGGCGGCGAGCTCGCCATCGATCGGGCAGACGTAGTAGGTGCCGTCGGCGATCAACTGCCTGTCGGCGGCGAACGCATGCTGGACGAGGCTGTCGATCTGCAGCGGCGTGTAGTAGCCGAGGCTGAGGCCGCGGGCGGAGGCGGAGATCAGCTCCTCGATCGCCGGAAGATCGTCCAGGTGGGCCAGGCGGAGTGCGAGAGACGGGTCAGTGATCGATCGGGTCATACCCCTTACGGCGCAGAAAGCCTGCCTGGCGCGACATCCCGCCGCTTACTCACCGTCGCCCGCGGAACTCCCGGGCTCGCCCCCCGCAGATCCATCGTCGGCAGCGCCCGTGTCCTCATCGTCCTCCCCCGCCCCGAACATCCCGAGGAGGGCGCCGAGGTCCGGCGTTTCGCCGGCCTGGACGCGGCGTTCCGCGTCGGCGAAGAGCTCGCGGAAGCCGGGGGGAGCCGTCGCCATCAGTGCCTCGACGTTGCCGCCCGACGACATGGTGGCCACGAGCCGCTGGAGAAAGGCGAACATCGCCATGGGATCGGCGCCGGCACCGGACGAGTGCGGCGAGTCGCTGCCGTTCGCGGGATCGTTCGGATCGTGCATGCTGCCTCCGGAACACGAAATGATCGGATGGGGGGCCGTCCGGCCCCGGCAACGTTCAGGGCAGGACGTACCCGGCGCCCTCCGGGTTTCCCGCCCACCCTTAACTTGATGGCATGCAACCGACGATGTACGCGATCCGCGTCCGGGCCGTCGGCGGTCCCGAGATGCTGCAATCGGAGTCCCTGCCGGTGCCGCGCCCCTCGGCGGGAGAGGTTCTCGTCCGGGTGATGGCTGCCGGGGTGAACTTCATCGACGTCTACAAGCGCACCGGGCTCTACCGGATTCCCCTTCCTGCCACCCTCGGTGAAGAAGGCGCGGGAACGGTCGAGGAGCTCGGTGCGGACGTCACCGATCTTCACCGCGGTCAGGCGGTCGCCTGGGCCGGAGTGATCGGCTCGTACGCGGAGTACGCCGTGGTCCCCGCGGCGAAGCTGGTGCAGATTCCGCAAGGCGTTTCCCTGGAGACCGCCGCCGCGCTCATGCTGCAGGGATTGACCGCGCACTACCTCGCCACCTCGACCTGGCCGCTCCGGCGGGGAGAGACCTGCCTCGTCCACGCGGCTGCCGGCGGCGTCGGGCTCCTCCTGGTGCAGATTGCGCGGCGCGCCGGTGCGCACATCATCGCGACCGCGGGAACGGATGAGAAGGCGGCGCTGGCACGCGAGGCCGGTGCCGACGAGACGATCGTGTATACCCGTGAGGATTTTGGCGACGAGGTTCGACGCCTCACCGGCGGCCGAGGCGTGGACGTCGTGTTCGACTCGGTGGGGCAATCGACGTTCCTCACCGGACTCGACCTTCTGCGGCCGCGCGGCATGATGGTGCTGTTCGGCCAGTCGAGCGGCCCGGTGGACCCGATCGATCCTCAGCTGCTCGCCCGCAAGGGCTCGCTCTTCCTGACGCGGCCCACGCTCGCGTACTACACCGCCACGCCGGAGGAGTTGCGGAGCCGCGCCGACGACCTCTTCGCCTGGGTGACGTCGGGCCAGCTCGCCGTCCGGATCGGCGCGACGTTTCCGCTCGGAGCGGCGGCGGATGCGCATCGCGCCCTCGAGGGCCGCCGCACGACCGGGAAGGTCCTGTTGCGAGTGAACCCCTGACCTAGGCCTGCGTCACCTCGGAGACCCACGCGAGCGCCGCGTCCCGCTCCGCGGAGCCGAAGACCCGGATGGACACGTGCGGCAGCAGCGGATCGGCGATCTTCGCGAGGGTCCGAACCCACTGCTTGTCCGAGATGACCGCCTCGCGCGGAAAGCGCTTGAGGTCCCCCAGAAGGCTCAGGCTGAAGCGGATGTCCTTCCAGGCCGCCTCGGGGCTGATGTCCTCGAACTCCGACAGGTCCACGAGGACTCCCAGGCGCTGGTGGCGGGCGAGCCTGGCCCTGACGTCCCGGGTCACGGTCTCGTAGTCTTCGCCGGTGAGCCGGCCGGAGATCCGGAAGGCCGCCACGTGATCGGGCGTCGGGTAGATCTCGATCATGATGCTCGCGCTCTCTCGCCGGACACCTTCGCGGCGGTGATGACGTAGGGGATGCACGCACGGATGCTGCTGGAGCTTAGGCCGGATGCCCGGCCGGCGCCATCCATCGTGCCGTGCGTCCGCCCGTGCTCCGACCGTCACCCTCGACCCGATCGTGGAGGTCCTCAGTGATCCGTGCTGCGCTCGCCGTCACCCTGCTGTCCGCAACCGTTCCGTCGCTCGCGGCCTCCCAGCAGGCGCCCCTCGTCTTCACGGGAGTGTCCGTGATCCCGATGGATCGCGATACCGTGATTCCGGGGCAGACCGTCATCGTCGAGAACGGCCGGATCGTGCATGTCGGTGCGCGCCGGCAGGCGCCGGCAGGCGCCACGACCGTCGATGCGCGCGGGAAGTTCCTGATGCCGGGCATCGCAGAGTTCCACGCCCACGTGCCGAGCGGCCAGGGGGCCGTCCACGCGCATCGGACGCTGTCGCTCTACGTGCTCGCCGGCGTGACCACGGCGCGCGGCATGCTCGGCGCGCCCATGCATCTCGGCCTTCGCGACAGCATTGCCGCCGGCACGCTTCTCGGCCCGCGCCTCCTCACTTCGGGACCCTCGTTCAACGGCAATTCGGCCACATCGCCCGCCGCGGCGGCCGGCATGGTCCGCGCCCAGAAGGCCGCCGGGTACGATCTCCTCAAGATCCATCCCGGCGTGCCACGGGCGGCGTTCGACTCGCTCGCGGCTGTCGCGAATGCGCTGCGGATCCCCTTCGCGGGACACGTCCCACTGGAGGTCGGGCTCGACGCGGCGCTGACGTCGAAATACTCCACCATCGACCACCTCGACGGCATCGTCGAGGCGATGTACGCGGGTCCGCAGCCGCTCACCCAGCAGGCGAACGGCTTCTTCGGCCTCGGCATCATGCGGCAGCTCGACGAATCGCGCTTCGACGCAATCGTGCGCCGGATCAAGACGTCCGGTGTGGCCATGGTGCCGACGCAGATCCTGATGGACAACTTCACGAACGACGCAACCGGAACGGAGCTTACGTCACTCCCGGAATTCCGCTACTGGGTCCCCCAGCAGGTGACCGCCTGGCGAACCTTCAAGGACAACCTGCTGGCGGAAGCGGAGGTGCCGGCCGCGCAGCGCGAGGCGTTCACCGCGCTCCGGCGGCGGCTCATCAAGCGCCTGTACGACGAGGGCGTCCCCTTCCTGCTCGGATCGGACGCGCCGCAGCTCTGGAACGTCCCGGGCTTCTCGACTCATCGGGAGCTCGCGGCCCTCGTGGCCGCCGGGCTCACGCCCTATCAGGCGCTGCGCACGGGCACCGTGGACGTGGCCGCATTCCTGGGCGAGACCGGACGCTCGGGCATCGTGCGGGCCGGCGCGCGGGCGGACCTCATGCTGCTCGACGCCAACCCGCTCACCGACATCGCGAATTCCCTCCGCATTCACGGCGTCGTCGTCAACGGCCGCTGGATCGGACCCGCCGAGCGGACCCGGATGCTCGAGGCACTGGCATCAGAGTGAATCTTCGCCCCGCCGGACCCGTGGGCGGGCAGCATCTCACCATCACCTGAGGAGCAAGCCATGCATTTCATCCCCTACCTCACCTTCGACGGCACCTGCCGGGAGGCGATGGAGTTCTATGCCCGGACGCTGAGGGCGGACATC
>JBLNHD010000070.1:0-3164 GCA_050268825.1 Gemmatimonadota bacterium | reverse complement strand
GGTCTCGATCGAGGATGTGACGAATCGCATCCGGTCGCGTGTCACCGCGCAGGAGGCGGCGCGGCAGGTGGCACAGCGCCAGGCGGTCATCGACTCGATCACTGCGGCATGTCCGCCTGGCGGCACCGAGATCTGTCAGGTGGTGACCCTCTATCAGGGCGGCATGTACTCGCTGTACCGCTATCGCCGCCACGCGGACGTGCGCCTCGTGATGGCGCCGGAAGAGGAGATCAGCTTCTTCGGCGGCGATCCCGACAATTTTACCTATCCGCGCTACGCGCTCGATCTCACCCTTCTCCGGGTCTACGAGAACGGCGCTCCTTTCCAGCCGACGAACTTCCTGCGCTGGAGCCGGGGCGGGGCCAGGGAAGGGGACCTCGTCTTCGTCACCGGCAACCCGGGCTCGACGGGCCGCCTCCTCACGATGGCGCAGATGGAATACCTGCGCGACGTGCAGTATCCGGCCCAGCTCGCGCTGCTGGCGCGCAACATCACCCTCTACAAGGGCCTCGCCTCGGCGAGCGAGGCGGCGCGGCGGCAGCACGAGAACACGATCTTCAGCCTCGAGAATTCGCGGAAGGCAATCACCGGCTATCGGGCCGGACTGCTCGACTCGACCATCATGGCGCGCAAGGCGGCCTTCGAGCGTGCGGTGCGAGCGCGCGTGGCCCGGGATCCGCAGCTGCGGGCGCGATTCGGCGGCGCGTGGAACGCCATTGCGCATGCGCAGACCCAGCTGGCACGGCTGAACGTGCGCAGCCGCTATTACGGCTTCGGGGGATCGCAGCTGCTCAATTACGCCGGCGGGATCGTGCGGCTCCCGGCGCAGTCCGCACTCCCCGATTCGGCGCGCCTTCCGCAGTATCGCGGTCGCGGGATCGACCAGGTAAGGCAGGCCCTCCTGGCCAATCCACCAATCGATCCCGAGCTCGAGAAGCTGACCCTCGCGGCGCAGCTCACCGCTGCGCGCGAGGAGCTGCCCGCCGGCGATCCCTTCCTCGCGGCCGTCCTCCAGGGGCGCAGCCCCGAAGTGGCGGCGGAGGCGCTGATCGAAGGCACCCGCCTCGCCGACACGGCGGTGCGCCGGGGCCTCGTCGAGGGCGGCGCGGCGGCGGTGCGGGCCTCGCAGGATCCGCTCATCGTGCTGGCGCGCCGGATCGAGCCGATGGCGCGAACGGTGGCACTCGAGGCGGCGCGCCACGAGACCGTCATCTCCGCCAATGCCGAGAAGGTCGGGCAGGCGCTCTTCGCGGCATACGGGACGACGCTGCCGCCCGACGCGACCTTCACGCTCCGCATCTCGGATGGCGTGGTCCGCGGCTTCCCGATGAACGGCACGATCGCGCCGTACAAGACGACGTTCTACGGGCTGTATGCGCGCTCGGCCGATTTCGACGACGCACCGCCCTTCCACCTCCCCGCGCGGTGGCGGGAGGCAGAGTCCAGGCTCGACATGAAGCAGCCGATCAATTTCGTATCGACGAACGACATCATCGGCGGGAATTCGGGAAGCCCCGTGATCAACCGGAATGCGGAGATCGTCGGCCTGATCTTCGACGGCAACATCGAGTCGCTCCCGAACCGCTTCATCTTTACCGACGAGGTCGCCCGGTCGGTGAGCGTGCATTCGGAGGGCATCGCCACGGCGCTGGGCAGCGTGTACGGCGCCGAGCGCATCGTGCGCGAGCTGCGCGGCCAGTAGCGGCGCGGCGGGAAGGGTGCTAGCGAGAGCGCCCCTTCGACATCGTCGAAGGGGCGCTCGTTCGTCGTGCGCGGTCGGGACCGACCGTGTGCGCTGGCCGGCTACCAGTTCTCGCGGGCGCTGCCGAGGCTGAAGCGCACGCCGCCGGTGACCGTATGCACGGCCCCGCTGATGAGCCGGCCCTCGCCGAGCAGCGTGTTCCCTTCGGCCGCGAAGCGATAGCCCGGTACCGTCTGCAGCTGGTAGTGACCGAAGACGCTCACCCCGCCCACGCGAAACTGCAGGCCGCCCATGAAGGCGCCGAAGCCGCTGCTGCCGATATCCTGCGCGACGGCCGACGACCCGCCGTCGAGCGGCTCGGGCGAGACCACGTGAATGATGCCGCCGCCCACGCCGAAGTACGGCTGCATGTGGCCGCGCACGGGGAAGACGAGGAGGCCGAACGTGTAACGGCGCACGTCGCTGAACGTCACGTTCTGCGGGCCGCCGCCGGCGGTGTAGTCGATGTAACTCGAGGTCTGGCCGTCCTGGAACGCCTCCTCGACGGCGAGGTAGAGCGCGCCCTTCTTCGCCTTGATGAGCGCGTGGCCGCCGGCCATCGGGATGGCGCCGCGGCTCTGCGTCGGCGTGCGGAAGATGAACATGCCGGCCTGACCGCCGAGGTACCAGCGGTAGTCGTCACCCTGGGTAACCTCCTGCGCGCGCACATCCTGAGCGCCCAGCGCCAGGGCGAACGCGATCATCGGGATGCTGCGGCTGAGCAGGCTCATCGGAACCATCTCCTGGATGCGGCTGGGGGCCCTCGGCACGCAGGGGAATGCGCGGGGCCCGTGGAAAAACGCGAGGCGCTTCGGGCGGCACCTTCGCGGGCCCGGCCGGCGCGTGCCGGTCAAGCCTAACATTGCCTGTTTCAACGAGTTAGCCGGGATATCCGGCCCCAGGTAACCTGCTGGGGAACCGGCCGTCGGGGAGGGAAAGTGCAAAGAGGGGGCCAAGGCGGCCCCCCGCCGGTCAGATCAGGTCGAGCTTCCGTCCGACCGCCCGGAAGGCCGCGAGTGCCTCGTCCAGATCGGCCCGCGTATGGGCCGCGGAGATCTGGCACCGCACGCGCGCCTGGCCCTGGGGCACGACCGGGAAGCCGAAGCCGGTGACGAAGACGCCCTCGTCGAGGAGCAGCTGGCTCATGCGGATCGCGTCCGCCGTTTCCCCGATGATCACCGGGATGATCGGCGTCTCGCCCGGGTGGGGCTTTAAGCCGAGGGCGAGCAGGCCCTCCCGGAAGTAGGCCGCGTTTTCCGCCAGCGTCGCGACGCGCTCGGGGTGGGCCTCGAGGAACTCGATGCTCGCGAGGGCGCTGGCCGCGACGGTCGGGGGCAGCGCATTCGAGAAGAGCTGGGGCCGGGCCCGCTGCGTGAGGTAATCGCAGACCGCCTCGGACGCGGCGACGAATCCTCCGGCGGCC
>JBLNHD010000069.1:0-3684 GCA_050268825.1 Gemmatimonadota bacterium | reverse complement strand
TCGTGGAACTCGGGCTTCTCGGCGTGCATCCGGGCGGGGCTCGGGTTGGGGGCCTCGGGTCTCGGAGACGCGCTCGCCGGGAACGGCCACGCGGGCGCGCCCGGTGTCCCTCGACCAATCTACCCACGCGCAGGGAGCACAGATGACCATCCGCTCGCGCCGGGCGCTGCTGCTCGCCAACCCGAAGGCCCGGCGGGGAGGGGAGGGGGTGCAGGAGGCGCTCGACGTGTTGCGCGGCGCCGGAATGGCGCTCGTGGTCGAGGAGATCGGGAATTCGAAGGAGATCGCCGAACACGTCCGGCGCCACGCCGCCGATGTGGACCTCGTGATCCTGGGCGGGGGCGACGGCACGATCAACGCCGGCCTCGCGCCGCTCCTCGAGGCCCGCCTCCCCCTTGGCATCCTCCCGCTGGGCACCGCCAACAACACCGCCCGCACATTGGAAATCCCGACGGAACTGGCCGATGCGGCGAGGGTGATCGTCCGCGGCGCGACCCGTCGGATCGACGTGGGGCAGGTCGGCGACCGGTACTTCCTCACCACGGCGAGTATCGGCCTGAGCGTGCGCATCACGAAAGAGCTGAGCGGCGCGAGCAAGCGCCGCTGGGGTCCGCTCGCCTACGGTGTCGCCGCGATCCGCACGCTTTCGCGCGTCCATCCCTTCGAAGCGGAGATCCACTACGACGGCGGCTCCCGCCGGCTCCGGGCCATCCAGATCATGGTCGGGAACGGCCGCCATTACGGCGCGGCGCTCACCGTGGCGGAGGACGCGGAGCCGGACGATGCCCTGCTCGATTGCTACGCGATCGAAGCGGTGCCGTGGTGGCGGCTGATCGGCCTGCTGCCGGCGCTCAAGCGGGGGCGCCAGGGAGACAAAGCGGACGTGCAGGCGATCACCTCCCGCACGATCCGGATCGAGACGCAGGAGCCGCACTCGATCGACGCCGATGGTGAGCTGGTCGGGAAGACCCCGGCGACGTTCGCGACCCTCCCGGCCGCCCTGGAAGTCTTCGCGCCGACGGGCCGCGATTGAGTCCCCGCGTCCCCGGCGGCGTGCGCGCACTCGCGGCCGTCTCGTTCTTCAACGACTTCGCGAGCGAAATGGTCTATCCGCTGCTGCCGGCCTTCGTGGCACGGCTCGGCGGCGGCGCCATCGCCCTCGGCGCGCTCGACGGCGCGGCCGACCTGACGTCGGCGCTCGTCAAATGGTGGAGCGGCCGGCGTTCCGACCGGCCGGGCTGGCGCGCACCACTCATCTTCGGCGGATACTTCCTCGCCGTGGTGATCCGGCCGGTCATCTCGATCTCCGCGGCCGCCTGGCAGGTCATCGGGCTCCGGGTCATGGACCGCATCGGGAAGGGTCTCCGCACCCCACCGCGCGATGCGCTGATTGCCGACCTCACCCCCCGCGGCGCGCGCGGCGCGGCGTTCGGCTTCCATCGCGCGGCCGATCATCTCGGCGCGGTGATCGGCGCGCTCGCGGCCGCGGCCCTGCTGGCCGGCGGCATGCCGGTGCCCGCGGTCATCGGGTGGAGTGTGGTGCCGGGAGTGGCGGCGCTGCTGGTGCTGGGGGTCCTCCTCCGGCGCTCCCGCGCGACGGATGCACGTCATGCGACGCGCGATCAGGGGATGACGCCGGGGCCGCTGCGCGAGGACGCCACGGGCCGAGTCTACTGGGGCCCGGTCACCGCACTGGCAGCGCTCACGCTCGCACGGGTCCCCGAGGCCCTCCTGCTCCTCCGCCTGCAGGATCTCGGCGTCGCGGTCGCGGCGATTCCGCTTCTCTGGGGCGCACTTCATGTGGTCCGGAGCGCATCGAGCTATCCCGGCGGGCGCCTGGCCGACCGGTACGGATCACGCCGACTCGTTGCCGCCGGCGCATTCCTGGCCGCCGGCGTGATGGCGGGCCTCGCGCTCGCGCCGACGCCCGGGGTTGCCGCCGCGGTCTTCCTGCTGTTCGGCATCGTGGCCGGGCTGACGGAAGCGGCGGAACGAAGCGTCGTCGCGGCGCTCAGCCCGCGGCGGGTCGGGCAGGGATTCGGCGGGTATCACGCGCTCACGGGGCTTGCGGCGCTGCCGGCGGCGCTCGGGTTCGGGTTCGTGTACGCGAGAATCGGCGGGAGCGCTGCGCTTGCCGTGTCTGCCGTTTCACTCGTCGCGGCGTTCGCCGGCTGGATCGTCGTGACGCATCGCAGCGATGCCGGCCTTTCGAGGGACTCCGCCGGGCCGTAGGATACGCCACCCCCTCTGGAGAGAGCCCTGCCCGAAGCCCGCGACGCCTGGGGCGAACGCCTCCCGCGCACCCTCGGTCCGCGCGCCTTCGTCGCGGTCCTCATCAGCCTGACGATCGGGAGCGGCATTTTCGGCGTCCCCGCCGGGATCGCCTCCGAGCTCCGGAGTCCCGGTGCGATTCTCGCCATCTGGGTCCTCGGCGGCGCGCTGGCGCTGGCCGGGGCACTGAGTCTCGCCGAGCTCGGCGCCGCCTTTCCGCGATCCGGCGGGTACTTCGTGGCCCTCGCGGAGGCATGGGGCCCGCTGCCGGCCTTCGCGTACGGCTGGGCCGAGCTCATCGTGATTGCGCCCTCGGGCCTCGGCGCAGTGTCGTTCATCTGCGCGCAGTATCTCGCCTACTTCGTTCCGCTCTCGCCCACCGGCATCAGGATCGCGGCAGCCGTGGTGGTGCTGCTCTGCACCTTCTTCGCCTATCGCGGTGTCCGCCTGGCCGCCGCCGTGGCGGGGGCATCGACCTACGCGAAGTACACGGGGCTCATCCTGCTGGTGGTGCTCGCGGTGACGATCGGCCGCGGCAGCCCCGGCAACTTCGCACCGCTCTGGAGCGTCGGGTTCAGCTTCGGCGGGTTCCTCACGGCACTGCTCGCCGTCATGTTCACCTACGACGGGTGGGGCGACGGGCTGCGGCTCGCCGGCGAGGTCCAGGACCCGGCCAGGAACATCGCGCGGGGGATGACGGTGGCCGTCTCGCTCATCGCACTCATCTACGTCGCGGTGAATGCCGCGTACCTCTATCTCCTCCCGGTGGACGAGCTGGCCCGGTCGCCGCTCGTCGCCGCCGATGCGGCGGAGCGGATTCCCCTGCTCGGAGCGGCGGCGGGATCGATCGCGGCGGTGCTCGTCATGGTGTCCACCTTCGGCTGCGTCGCCGGGTCGGCGCTGGTCTATCCCCGCACGCAGTACGCGATGGCCGACCGTGGACTCTTCTTTCAGGTGGTCGGGCGGATCTCGCCGCGGTTCCGCACCCCGTCGGTCGCCACCTGGATCGTCGGCACCCTGGCAATCGCGTTCATCTTCATCGGCGACTTTCAGCGCCTTGCCAACCAGTTCGTCCTCGGTCTCTGGCCGTTCTACACCCTCGCCGTAGCCGGGGTCTTCGTGCTCCGCCGCCGGCGGCCGGAGCTGGAGCGGCCGTACCGGGTCTGGGGCTATCCCGTGGTGCCCGCGTTCTTCGTCGTCGTGGGGCTCCTGCTCATGATCAACGCGCTCGTGGCCTCGCCCGGGGCGACGGGGATGACGTTCGGGCTGCTGCTGGCGGGAGTGCCGGTGTACTGGGTCTGGAGGGCACTCGCGGGAAGGCGCTAGCCGCCTTGCCCCCCCCCCCCCCCCCCCCCCCCTTGGTAACCCACCCCCACCCCCCCCTTTCGCCTTGGCGGGCCGGCCGAGTGGGGG
>JBLNHD010000068.1:0-12748 GCA_050268825.1 Gemmatimonadota bacterium | reverse complement strand
AGGCCATGCTCGATGCCGGCCGGCATTTCCTGCGGAAGCAGCAGCGCTCGCTCGGCGTGCCGGATGCCGAGATCATTCATATTGCGGTCAGGTCGCTGGGCCTCGACGAGCTCGGTCCGTTCAAGCCGGAAGAGCGAATCATCGAGTACCGCCTCCGCGAGAAGGACGGCGGGCGGCTCGCGCGGATGACGCTGAGAGAGTTCGCCGATGCGACCGCTGCCGAGACCGCCGCCCCCGGCGGGGGCTCGACGGCGGCGCTGCTCGGAGCGCTCGGCGCGGCGCTCGGGACCATGGTCGCGAACCTGTCGGCGCACAAGCGCGGGTGGGACGAGCGGTGGGAGGAGTTCTCACGGTGGGCCGAGCGCGGGCAGGAGCTCAAGGAGGAACTGCTCCACCTCGTGGATGCCGACACCGCCGCCTACGAGCGCGTCATGGCCGCCATCGCGCTTCCGAAGGGAACCGTCGAGGAGCAGGCGGAGCGTCGCCGCGCGCTCGAGCGCGCGAACCGCGGCGCGATCGAGGTTCCGTGGACGGTCATGCGCACGGCGTTCGACGTCTTCGACCTCGTCGAGGCGATGGCCGAGCACGGCAATCCGGCCTCCGCCTCGGATGCCGGGGTCGGCGCCCTGGCGGCGCGCGCGGCCGTGCGGGGCGCGTGGCTCAACGTGAGGACGAACGTGGCCGGGCTGAAGGACCGCTCGGCCGTCGCCGACATCATGACGGAGGGGGTGCGCCTCGAGGCCGAAGCGGCGGCGCGCGAAGCCAGGATCCTGCAGGTCGTCGAGCGAAAGTTCGGGTCGTAGCACCCATCGTCCGGGGCACGCGCGGTGGAGGCTTGCCGCCGTCGGACTCAGGGCATCGGCTGCGTTGCGCGGCGCTCAGGCGAAAAGGCTCCCCATGGGGAGCCTTTTTCATGGCGAGCGGCGAATGACTCGGCTCCTGGGTCGAAACCCGTTCAGCCGCCGGCGCTCGTCCAGACGGTCTCGCCGCGGATCACCGTCCGCGTGCAGGCATTCGGGCGAAGGTGATAGAGCCAGGTGTTGACGTCGGGTGCATCGATCACGCAGAAATCGGCCTGTCGCCCGGGCTCGATCGAGCCGCATTCCTGTGCGAGCCCGAGCGCTCGCGCCGCAATGCTCGTGGCGCCCTTCAGCGCCTCGGCCGGTGTCATCCGCTGCAGCGTACACGCCAGGGTGAGCGCGAGCGGAAGGTGGTAGCTGGGCGCCGAGCCCGGATTGAAGTCCGTGGCGACCGCCACGGGGACACCCGCCTCGATCAGCCGGCGGGCGGGCATCGGCCGCTGCCCGAGATAGAGGCTCGCGATCGGCAGGCTCACTGCCGTCACGCCGGACGCCGACATCGCCTCGATCCCCCGCTCGCTCACGCATTCGAGGTGGTCCGCCGAGAGGGCGCCCACTTCCGCTGCGAGCTCGGCGCCGCGCGCCGCGGTCAGCTGATCCGCATGCACCTTCGGCGCGAGCCCGGCAGCCTTTCCCGCGAGCAGCACCTCGCGACCCTCCTCGAAGGAGAACGCCGTCTCCTCGACGAACACGTCGCAGCAGCGCGCCAGGCCTTCGGCCGCGACGGCCGGTATCATCTCGCGGAGGACGATGTCGATGTAGCGCCGGCGATCGGCGCGGTGCTCGGGCGGCACGGTATGCGCCCCGAGGAAGGTCGGGACGATGCGGGCCGGCTGGAGCGCGGCGAGCCGCCGGTAGGCGCGGAGGAGCGCCAGCTCGGCGGTGGTCTCGAGCCCGTAGCCGCTCTTGCACTCGACGGTCGTGATGCCGAGCTGCCGCATCTCACGCAGGAAGCCCGCGGCGCGCTCGACCAGCGCGTCCTCGGTCGAGGCCCGCGTCGCGCGCATGGTCGAGGCGATCCCCCCTCCGTCGCGTGCGATGTCGAGGTAGGAGTCGCCGCGGATCCGCCGCTCGAACTCCCCGGCCCGCCATCCGCCGAAGGCAAGGTGCGTATGGCAATCGACGAGGCCGGGCACGACGAGCCGGCCCCCCGCGTCTTCGGCGGGCGCGCCGCGCAGCTCCGCCGGGAGATCTTCGTTCGGCCCCACCCAGCGGACGATGCCGTCGGACCACGCCAGCGCGGCATCGGGAATCGCATGAATGTCGGCCTGCCCGCCGTCCGCCCGGCAGGTGGCGAGCATGCCGATGCCGCGCAGGACCTTCACGCGGGCCCGTCCGCGCCGTTGATCATCGGGAGGTCGATGCCGCGCTCGTTGGCAGTTTCGATCGCGAGCTCGTAGCCGGCATCCGCGTGCCGCATGACGCCGGTTCCCGGGTCGGCGGTGAGCACCCGCTGCAGCCGGCGGTCGGCCGATTCGGTGCCATCGGCCACGGCGACCATCCCGGAGTGGAGCGAGTAGCCGATACCGACGCCGCCGCCGTGGTGGAGGGAGACCCAGCTCGCACCGCATGCGGTATTGAGCAGCGCATTGAGCAGCGGCCAGTCGGCAATCGCGTCCGAACCGTCCTTCATCCCCTCGGTCTCGCGATTCGGCGACGCGACCGATCCCGTGTCCAGGTGATCCCGGCCGATGACGAGCGGAGCGCGCACCTTGTCCTTCTTCACGAGCCAGTTGAAGCGCTCGCCCATCCGCGCCCGCTCGCCGTACTCGAGCCAGCAGATCCGCGCCGGGAGCCCCTGGAACTGCACCTTCTCGCGCGCCTTCCGGATCCAGCGGGCCAACGCCTCCTTTTCGGGAAAGGTCTCGAGCACGGCCGCGTCCGTGACCGCGATGTCCTCCGGCGCTCCCGAGAGCGCGGCCCAGCGGAAGGGGCCGGCCCCGCGGCAGAAGAGGGGACGGATGAACTCGGGCACGAAGCCGGGAATGTTGAACGCTTCCCGCATGCCGCGGTGGTCGGCCACCTGGCCGCGCAGGTTGTTGCCGTAGTCGAACGCGATGGCCCCCGCCCGCTGCAGGTCGAGTATCGCCTGCACGTGCACCGCCATCGAATCGAGCACACGGCCCTCGTAGGACGCCGGATCGGTCTCGCGGAGCGCAGCCGCGTCGGTCAGCGACATTCCCGCCGGGATATAGCCGACGCGCAGGTCGTGCGCCGAAGTCTGGTCGGTGAGCACATCGGGCACGACGCCTCTTCGCGCCAGCTCGGGCAGCACCTCCGCGATATTCCCCACGAGCCCCACGGAAAGGGGCACGACTTTTCGGCGCGCATCGTCCACCAGCCGCAGCGCCTCGTCGAGATCGAAGGCGATCCGGTCGCAATACCCGGTCTGGACCCGACGCTCGATGCGCGAGGCATCCACATCGACGCCGAGGAACGCGGCACCATTCATCGTGGCGGCGAGCGGCTGCGCGCCCCCCATGCCGCCGAGGCCCCCGGTCACGACGAGCCGGCCGGCGAGCGAGCCGCCGAAGTGCTGCCGCGCGCATTCCGCGAACGTTTCGTACGTGCCCTGCAGGATCCCCTGCGTCCCGATGTAGATCCACGAGCCCGCCGTCATCTGGCCGTACATCGTGAGGCCGAGGGCATCCAGCCGCCGGAATTCGTCCCAGGTGGCCCAGCGGGGCACCAGGTTGGCATTCGCGATGAGCACGCGGGGCGCCTCGTCGTGCGTCCGGAAGACGCCGACCGGCTTCCCGCTCTGCACCAGGAGGGTCTCGTCGTTCTCGAGGCGCCGCAGCGTCGCGACGATCCGATCGAACGAGGGCCAGTCCCGCGCCGCCTTTCCGCCCCCGCCATAGACGATCAGCTCCTCAGGCCGCTCCGCGACGGCCGGATCGAGGTTGTTCATCAGCATCCGGAGGGCCGCTTCCTGGTGCCACCCCTTGCAGGAGAGCGTGGTACCCACGGGGGCCCTGACGGTGCGCGCGCCGACGGCGGTCATCTGCAACTCCCTGATTCGGAAGACGGCGAAAGATGGCCCCGCCGGGAATGCGGTGCCACCCGCCGCTTGTCGCCTGCAACCCCGGACCCCATTCTCCTATCCAATCCGTTGCATGACGACCCCGACCCGCGGAGTTCGAGCCCTGCGATTCGAGCCGGCCCGGCCCCGAGCGAATGCCGATGCCGTGGAGGCCGCCCTGGCGGCCGCGGGGGACGCACACGCCTTCGAGCGGCTGTATCGGGCCCACGTGGCCCGGATTCACTCCCTCGCCCGGCGGATGCTGAGCGAGGAGGAGGCGGACGAGATCACCCAGGACGTCTTCGTCCGGGCCTGGCAGAAGCTCGGGACATTCAGGGGGGACTCGGCCTTCGGGACCTGGCTCCATCGGCTGGCGGTCAACGTGATTCTGGCGCGGCGCTCCGAGCTTGGCACCCGCCGCCAGCGGTACTACGACACCGACGAGCCGCTGGCCGAGCTCGCGGGAAGGGCGGCGGCGCCCGAGGACACCATGGACTTCGAGGAAGCGCTCGGCCGGCTTCCGGACGGAGCACGGCAGGTCTTCGTCCTGCACGATGTCGAGGGATATCGCCACGAGGAGATCGCCGAGATGCTCGGACTCGTGGTGGGCACTTCGAAGTCACAGCTGCATCGCGCCCGCATGGCGCTGCGGCGGCACCTGGAGCGATGACATGACGACCCCCGGACACTGGACCGACCGCCTTTCCGAATACCTCGACCAGGACCTCACCCCGGCCGAGGAAGCCGCGGCGGACGCGCACCTGCTCGCCTGCACCGCGTGCCGGGAGACGCTCCAGGACCTGCGCGAGGTTCGCGCCCGCGCTCGCCAGCTGGCACCGAGCCATCCCGACACCGATCTCTGGCCGGCCATCGCCGCGGCCATCGGCTCGGAGACGGCCGTGCGCCCGACGGAAGTGACCCCGCTCCGGCGGCCCCGCCGCTACTCGTTCTCGCTCCCGCAGCTCGCCGCGGCCGGCATCGCGCTCGCGGCGATCTCGGGCACGGGCGTCTGGCTGGCAGGCGGCGCCGGCGGGACGCCCACCGTCGCGGTCCAGGCCGATTCGGCGACCCCGAGGCCGCAGGGCACCGGGACCGTGCGCTCGGCTTCCGTCAGCGCCACGGCCACCTACGATGCCGCGATCGGCGATCTCGAGGCCGTCCTGGAAAGCGGCAGGGCCCACCTCGATCCCGCCACCGTCACCGTGCTCGAGGCCAACCTGGCGCTGATCGATTCCGCGATCGCCGAGGCGCAGCGCGCCATCGCCGCCGATCCGGCGAACGCATACCTGAACTCGCATCTTGCGCGCACCATGCAGCGCAAGCTCGAGCTGCTGCGGCGGGCAGCGACACTCGCCACCACCCGGAGCTGAGAGGTTCGACGTGCTACTCGCCACATTCACCGCCCTTGCCCTGGCCGTTGCGCAGGGCGCCGACACGACCGTCGCGGTCGAGCGCGGCGACCGGCTCGAGGTCGAGACCCATCGGGGCAGCATCACGGTCCGCGCGTGGAGCCGGAACTCGGTGCAGGTCCGCGGGACCGGCGGCCCCTTCACCGTCGATCGCCGCGCCGGACGGGTCGAGGTCGAGACCGACTGGGAGCACGGCAATCAGGGCAACGTGCGCTTCGAGATCTCGGCCCCGGCGTGGATGGTGCTCCAGCTCTCCGGGGTCAACACGGACATCACCGTCACCGGCTCCCAGGCCGCGATCAACGCCGAATCGGTGTCCGGCGACATCACGGTGGACGGCGGCAACGGGATCGTGGAGCTCGAGACCGTCGAAGGGCGCGTGAGCGTCACGGGCGTTCGCGGCCAGATCTACGCTTCGTCGGTGAACCAGGCGATCACGATCCGGAATGCCCAGGGCCCGGTGCACGCGGAAACCGTCAACGGCGCCATCACGCTGGCCGGCATCGAGTCATCCGACGTGGAGGCGGAGACGGTCAACGGCGCCATCTCGTTCGCCGGACCGATCCGCGACAGCGGCCGCTACGGGTTCGCCACCCACAACGGCGGCGTCACCGTGACGGTGCAGGAAGGGGCCAACGTCGCCGTCTCGGTTTCGACGTTCCAGAGCGAGTTCGGCGCCGACTTCCCGATCTCGTTCCGCGGCTCGCGCGAGGGAGACTTTTCCTTCACGATCGGCAACGGCAGTGCCAAGCTCGACATCGAATCGTTCCAGGGGCCGATCCGGCTGGTCCGGCCGGGCGCCGGTTCGCGCTGACCTCACTTCTCGGAGACCATCATGCTGCTGCTCACTGCTGCCCTGACCGCTGCCGCCCTCCAAGGCACGACGCAGGACAATGACTTCCGGTGGTCCGGCACGCTCGCTGCCGGCAAGACGATCGAGATTCGCGGCATCAACGGCGCCGTCACCGCCTCCGCCGCCAGCGGACGCGAGGTCCGGGTCGCCGCGACGAAGCGCGCGCGGCGGAGCGACGTGGCCTCGGTCGAGATCCGGGTGGAGGAGCACGAGGACGGCGTCACCATCTGCGCGATCTACCCGAACGAACGCTCGCGCGAAGGGTGCCGAGGCGAGTCGCGGCGGAACAACCGGAATGGCGAGGAGAACGACGTCGAGGTGGATTTCACCGTCGAAGTCCCCGCGAACGTCAAGTTCGCCGGGCGCACCGTGAACGGTGACGTCGAAGCTACCGGGCTCACGGCCGACGCGGAGATCACGACCGTGAACGGCAACGCCGAGGTATCGACGCGCGGGATGGCCGAAGCCACCACCGTCAACGGCGACGTGACCGCGCGCGTCGGGCGCGCGGACTGGACGGGTCCCGCCGAATTCACCACCGTCAACGGCAGTGTGACCGTGACGCTTCCAGCGTCGGTCAATGCCGATGTCAGCGCGAGCACCGTCAACGGGGACATCTCGACCGACTTTCCCCTCACGGTCCGCGGCCGCTTCGGGCCGCGCCGTCTCACGGGCACGATCGGGAACGGCGGGCGCAGCCTCTCCCTGAAGACCGTCAACGGCAGCATCGCCATCGAGCGCGAGGGGTAGGCCCCGCCTGCCTCCGGAACGAAACCGGCCCCGCGATGCGTCGCGGGGCCGGTTCGTGTCTGAAACCCCCCGCCCGGAGCAAACGTTCTGCGGAGTAGCGGCATCCGACGGACAACCCCGGTCCGCCCTGTCCCTTCCCCGGAGCTTTCGTGCGTCACGCCGTTGCCACCGCGCTGTTCCTGCTCGTCACCGGCGCAGGCCGTTCACTCGCCGTCGCTGCCCAGTCGAACACACCGGATGCCAAGGCCTTCACGGCCCGGCCCCTGCCGGCAGGGCAGTCGGTGGCCGTGGACGGGCGCCTGGACGAGGCGGCCTGGGGCGCCGCCCTCTGGCGGTCCGATTTCCTGCAGAAGGTTCCGCTCGAAGGCGGAACTCCCACGGCCAGCACCGAGGTCGCGTTCCTCTACGATGACGACGCGCTCTATGTCGGCGCCCGCCTGCGGAGCGTGGAGCCGGGCGGCATCCCCACGACCATCGCGCGGCGGGACCAGTTCACGAACGCCGAGCATTTCATCGTGGCGCTCGACACCTATCGCGATCGGCGGACGGCGTATGTCTTCTCAATCTCGTCCGGTGGCGTGCGCGGCGACTATTACAACCCGTCCGACAGCGAGGGCGACCGGGAAATGGCCTGGGACCCGGTCTGGCGGGCCGACGCGACCGTGGACTCGCTCGGCTGGTACGCCGAGATGCGGATCCCGTTCTCCCAGCTGCGCTTCGCCTCGGGCGGCGAGCAGGTGTGGGGCGTGCAGATCAATCGCTGGATGCCGCACGCGGAGGAGGACGTGTACTGGATCGTGATCCCGTCCCGCGAAACCGGATGGGCATCGCGATTCGGTCAGCTGCGCGGTATTTCCGTCGCCCGGGCGCCGCGCCGCCTCGAGCTCACGCCGTACGTGGCGGCCAATGCCACGTTCGCGCCGAGCGCCCCCGGCGATCCGTTCAATGACGGCAGCGTCTCCTCCGCCCGGGCCGGCGCCGATTTCAAGATGGGACTCGGCCCCAATCTCACCCTCGACGCCACCATCAATCCGGACTTCGGCCAGGTCGAGGCGGATCCGGCCGAGGTCAACCTGACGGCGTTCGAGACGTTCTTCAGTGAGCGCCGACCGTTCTTTACCGAAGGCAATCAACTCCTCGTCGGCGACGGCGCAAATTTCTACTATTCACGCCGGATCGGGCAGGCCCCGCGCGGATCGGCCAGCGGCGAGTACGTCGACTTTCCGTCCAATACCACCATTCTCGGCGCGGCCAAACTCTCGGGGCGCATGCGCTCGGGACTTTCGGTCGGCGCGCTGACCGCCTTTACCGGCGCGGAGGAGGCGCGCACCTTCGACACCGGAAGCGGGTTCGGACGCGTGCCCATCGAGCCGTTCACCGCGTACGGCATCGGGCGCGTGCAGCAGGAATTCGGGCCCAACAGCTCGACGGCGGGGGTGTCGCTCACCGCCGTGCGGCGCGACGTTCCCGAGGGATCGGCGCTCGCGGCGCTCCTTCCCCGCTCCGCGATCACCGGCGGCGGCGACGTCAACCTGAGAACGGCGCGGAGCGAATACGGCTTCGAGTTCTCCTTCGGCTTCAGCTACCTCACCGGCGACGCGGACGCCATTCTCGGGATCCAGCGGCACCCCGCGCACTTCATGCAGCGTCCGGATGCGACCGAGTTCACGCTCGACCCGTCCCGCCGCTCCCTCTTCGGATGGGGTGCGGGGCTCGGCGCCGAGAAGAATTCCGGCCGCCACTGGATCTGGGAAGTGGACCTGAGCGCCGAATCCCCCGGCTTCGACCTGAACGATGCCGGACAGCTGGGCAGCGCCAACGACATCAGCCTCGACGCGAGCATCTCATGGCGGGAGACCCAGCCGGGGAAGCTCTTCCGGCGGCACTCCCACAATCTCTACGCCGGGCGCAGCTGGAACTTCGGCGGCGTTCACACCGGCACCGCGTCGTCGCTCGGCAACAACTTCCAGCTCCGGAACTTCTGGCAGCTCTTCCTCGGCGGCTACGTCGAGGCGCGCGCGCTGAGCGACGACCTCACGCGCGGCGGGCCTCTCATGGGAACCGCATTCGGCCATGGCTTCGACCTGAGCCTCAACGGCAGCGAGGGAGCGCCGGTGACCTGGAATACGGCGCTGAGCTACTTCGACGATGAATTCGGCGGCTGGAGCTTCACGGCGCGCGGAGGGATCGCAACCCGGCCCGCGCCGCGCTGGAGCATCAGCGTGCACCCGCGGTGGTCCCGGTCCGTCGTATCGCGGCAGTACGTCACCGCCCTCGCCGGAGGCCCGGCGGCGACGTTCGGGACGCGGTACGTCTTCGCGTTCGTGGATCGGAACACGCTCTCGGCGCAGCTTCGCCTCAACTATGCGTTCACACCAGACCTGACACTCGAGCTGTATGCCGAGCCGTTCGCCGCCAGCGGGCGTTTTCACGATTTCGGCGAGCTGAGCGCCGCCCGGAGCCGGGAGATCCGCACGTATGGCACCGACGGCACGACGATCACCCGCACCGAGGATGGATATGCGGTGACGGCGGACGGTGAGTCATTCACGCTGCCCGACCGCGATTTCAACGTGCTCTCCTTCCGCAGCAACCTGGTCCTGCGCTGGGAATGGCTCCGCGGCAGCACCCTCTATCTCGTCTGGCAGCAGGATCGATCGGGGATCGCCGATCGCGATGTCGGGCTTCGGTCGCTCTTCGATACCTTCGATGCGGACGGGCAGAACTTCGTGGCGCTGAAGATGACCTACTGGCTGGCTGCGCGCTGACGCCGGCGCCGCGCGATCATGGCGCCGCCGCGGCAACCAGGCGGAGCTCGAGGCTCGCAGGGGCTTCCCCATCCGGCGCCACGGTGAAACGGATCGGGTCCGCGGACTGGCGCAGCAGTTCCAGCGTGCGTGGCCCCACCAGCAGCTCGTAGTCACCCGGCCGCACACCGAGCATGTAGAACGTCCCATCGGTGAAGGTGACGACGGTCCGGCGCCGGCCCGATCGGGTTTCCCGCAGCTCGAGCGTGGCGCCGGCCACGCCCTGCAGCGCCCCCCCGAACTCCCTCGTGACCTTCCCTTCCAGCACGGCGCCGGTGCCAAGCGCGACGTCGACGCCGGTGAAGTGGTTGGGCGAAGGAATCACCGCGAGCACCTCGTCCCCCGCGACCCACAGCGGCGACTCGAAGCTCATCGAGTCCGGCGCCACGACGACCGGCTCGAACGGAACGATGTCCCAGACCCGGTATGCCCCCGTCGAGTCGGTCAGGGCGCTGCTGGTTCCCACCTGCACACGGACATTCGGCAGGCCTTCCTCACCCCGGTCCCGCACGCCGTTGCCGTTGGTGTCGAGGAAGACGGTGCCCGCGATGCCGGCCCGCTGCAGCGACGGCCCGGCATCGAGCGAGACGCCCCGGCTGCGATCGTAGAGCACCGAGCCCTGGAGGTACTGCGTGACGGCGGCCGGCGAGCCCGACTGCGCACTCACGCTCGTGAAGCTTCGCAGAACGTCGAACGCCGAAGCGAGCGTCAACGTGAAGGTCGGCGACCCCGCGCCGCGGATCCAGGCGATCCCGGTTTCGATCCGCAGCGAGCCCGGGAGGGGCCGTGCCACGCTCATCGTCGCAAGCCGCGGCGAGGTGAGCCCCTCCGACTCGTAGCTCGCGCGGAACCAGGTGTTGCGGAGGAGGGGACCCAGCCGCCCGCTCGGAACGAAGAACGCCGTGAGACCCGTGAATGCCCGCGACGTGGCGCCTCCGGCCTGCAGCGCATCCCGCTCGAGTCGCGCGTAGGGCTGAACCCTGAGCCCCCCCATCTTCGCCGACACTCCACCGTGCAGGCGCATCGAGCTTCCCTCGGCGCGCGTGGCGAACTCCGCGGTGCCGTCGAAGTAGAAGTAGTCCCGGCGCAGGTCGGGCCGAATGAACGTGGCGAGCCGGAGCTGGTCGCGGCGATCGAGCGGGTTCGCGAAGGAGCGGACGACGTCGCGATCGAAGCGGGTGTAATCGGCGCTCACCCGCACGCTGAGATTCGGCTCGAACGCGACGCCCCCGCGCACCAGCGCATTGGCAACCGCTTCCGCCTGCATGGTCCACGCGTAGGTGAGGCTTCCGGTAGCGGAGAGGTAGGGGTGCGAGAGATCCGCGAGCGAATCGCGCCAGATCCGTTCGATCCCGGCATTCACGGTCCATCGGCGCGAGACGCCGTAGCGCACGTCGGCGTTCGCCGTGCCGCCGCACGGGGCGAAGCGGCACGCGCCCGCCGAGGCGGCGTACTCCACGTGCCCGTCGGGCAGGAGGGCCGAGTTCGCTCGATACGTACGGCTGAAGGTTTGCCGCTCGCCGAACGGCCCGTAGGCGACGAACTCCACCGGGTTCTCGCCGAAGAGCACCGGCACCTCGACCGCGTAGCTGCCGTCCGCCAGCACGGAATCGAGGCCCACGAGCTGGCCGCCGCGGTACGCCTCGATCTCCCACCCGGCCGGCAGCCGCCCATTGTACGCGTAGGTGCCGAGCAGCGAGGGCCGGACGTACGGCGCGTTGGTCAGGTGGAAGCCGCGAAGGTTTCGCGGGCGCGGTCCGCTCGCCGGCCCGTCGCCGAGGCGGAGCTGCTGCACCCACCGGCTGCCGCGCCAGACACCGAGCCACGATCCGTCCACTTCGACATCCCCGTCGCCGGCCCGGCCGTTGCTCCGGACCGACGCCTCCAGCGATCCGCCCATCACGTCGGCACCGGCCGCGACGGCATACGAGCTCCCGCCGATCAGGTCGGAGGTCGGCGCGAACCACGAGTAGTCGAGCACGAAGCCGTCCCACGCGCGTCGGGCGGGCGAGACGATACGCGTCGCGCCCGCGGCCGGATCGTGGCGAGCCAGCGCGGCACGCGCGCGCGTCCGGCGATGGCGTTCGGCTACGGGCAGGCGCGACGGATCCACCACCGTAGCCTCGAGTGCGGCCCAGTCGACCGTGATCTCCGACTCGACGAGCGCGCCGAGCACCGAGGCGGCGAGGTAGAGATCGCCCTCCTGGAAGCGGGCGTACCCGGCCGGAATTGCGATGAAACGCTCGTTCGCGCGGGCCTGCAGGTCCGCGGCGTGCACCTCGAGCGCGACGCCCTCGGGCTCGAGCGTCGCAGTCAGCCGTCCGGCGGAGTCGAGCGTGACACGCACCTCCGCCAGGTCGAAGAACTGGGCGAGCGGCAGCAGCGCCTCGTCGCCGATGCGGAGGGCCGGCAGGGTGCGCGAGGTGACCTGGCCGAGGCGCACCTCGAGCAGGGAGGCTTCGAGCGCGCTGTCGGCGGCCTGGGCAACGCCGGCGCGCGGCGTCAGGACGAGCACGAGCCCGAGGACGACGGCTGCCCCGAGGCCCGTGCGCATGATCAGGGGAGGTGCACCGCGACCGAGTCGCGGACCGCGCGGAAGGGGAGCAGCGCCTCGGGCGGGAGGTCGCGCCGCTCGGGCGACACCTCCATGCGCAGCGTGTACTCGCCGCTCGGCACCGAATCGGCCGGCGCGACGAAGCGGGGCTCGAGGGCCAGATAGGTCGAGACCGGCTGCGTGAAGGCGGCGCGTACCCGCCCGGCAGCGTCCACGAGCTCGCCGCGAAGCGTGCCGATCATTGCCGCGTTACCCTGGCGTTCGAGGCGGCCGCGTATGACCACCGAATCCGCGACTCGCGTGGCACGCAACCGCGAGAGCGCGATCCCGGTTTCCACCTTGCCCTTGCGATACAGCACCGGAAGCAGCGTGCGCACCTCGATGGAAAGCCCGACGTTGACGAGCGAGGTGTCCGTCGACGTTTCGAGCGGTACGCGTCCCCCGCGCGCGAGCACCGCCAGCCGCGCCCAGTATTCCCCGTCGGGCAGGTCCG
>JBLNHD010000067.1:0-9924 GCA_050268825.1 Gemmatimonadota bacterium | reverse complement strand
TCCTCGAACATCTCGAACGCTTCCTTCTTGTACTCGATCAGCGGGTCCTTCTGCCCGTAGGCCCGGTACTGGATCGCGTTGCGCAGCTGGTCGAGGTCGTAGAGGTGGTCCTTCCACTTTTCGTCCAGCACGGTCAGCATCACCTGCGAGAGCACCTGCGCGTCCACCTCGGGGATGCCGATCTGCCGCCCGAAATCCGCGAGATAGTGGACCTTCCGCTCGAAGGTGGCCTCCGCCTCGGCGAGCGCGGCGCGCACCAGGTCGTCGCGATCGGGCGTGGCGGCCGGATCGAGGAAGGCGTCCACGTTCACGAGGTACTGCAGCGTGAGCGCCTCGCGGAGTCCGCCGCGGTCGAACTCCTCCGGCCGCTCCGCTTCCGCCACGAACGTCTGGACCTGCCGCTCCACCGCCGCCTCGATCATCCGCCGCGCTTCGGCCTTGAGCTGCTCTCCCCGCTCGAGCGCGAAGAGCCGCAGCGAATAGACCACGTCGCGCTGCTGGTTGAGCACGTCGTCGTACTCGAGCGCCCGCTTCCGCTGCTGGAAGTTCTGCAGCTCGACGCGCTTCTGGGCCTGCTCGATGGCGCGCGTGACCATCCGGCCGGTGATGACCTCCCCCTCCTCCGGCGCGCTCTTGTCCATGAAGGCGGCCATGCGGTCGGAGATGAAGAGCCGCATGAGGTCGTCTTCGAGCGACAGGAAGAAGATCGACTGCCCTGGATCGCCCTGGCGGCCGGCACGGCCGCGCAACTGCCGGTCGATGCGCCGCGACTCGTGCCGCTCGGTCCCGATGATCTGGAGGCCCGCCTCTTCCTGCGTGAGGTCGAGCTCCTTGCCCAGCTTGATGTCGGTCCCGCGGCCGGCCATGTTCGTCGCGATGGTGATCGCGCCGGCCTGCCCCGCGGCCGCTACGATCTCCGCCTCGCGCTGGTGGTACTTCGCGTTGAGCACCTCGTGCTTCAGCCCACGCCGCTTCAGCTGGCGCGAGAGCGTCTCCGAGATATCCACGTTCACGGTGCCGATGAGCACGGGCAGCCCCTGCCCGTGCAGCCGCTCGACCTCGTCGAGGATGGCGTCGTACTTCTCCTTCCGGGTCTTGTAGATCCGATCCGGCTGGTCCTTGCGCCGCACGGGCCGGTTGGTCGGGATCACGTTGACCTCGAGCCCGTAGATCTGGTAGAACTCGGTCTCCTCGGTCTCGGCCGTGCCCGTCATGCCGGCCAGCTTGTCGTACATGCGGAAGTAGTTCTGGATCGTGATCGTGGCGAACGTCTGGGTCTCGCCCTTGACCTGCACGCCTTCCTTCGCCTCCACCGCCTGGTGCAGGCCGTCGGACCACCGCCGCCCCGCGAGGACGCGGCCGGTGAACTCGTCGACGATGAGCACCTGGCCCTCCTGCACGAGATAATCCACCTCCCGCTCGTAGAGCGCATGCGCCTGCAGGAGCTTGTGGATGATGTGCAGCTTCTCGCTCTTGTTCGCGTACTCCGCCTCGAGCTCGCGCCGCCGGGCAACGCGCTCCTCGGCCGAGAGCGCCGGATCGTGCTCGAGCCGGTGAATCTCCTCCGAGATGTCCGGGACGAGAAAGAGGCCGGGATCGTTGGGGGACATCGCCTCGGCGCCGCGATCCGTCAGGTGCACGGAGTGCCCCTTCTCGTCGAGCACGAAGTACAGCACGTCCTCGAGGTCCCGCATCCGCTGCTGCCGGGCGGGCAGCTTCCGGTCGGCGATCGCCTCGAGCTCCATCCGCTGGACCAGCTGCTTCACGCCGGTCTCGTTCAGCATCTTGAGCAGGCGCTTGTTCTTCGGCATGCCGAGGCGCGCCTGGTAGAGCTTGAGCGCGGCGTCGTTCCGGGTCTTCGGGTCCTCGAGCAGCCGCTCGGCCTCGGCGAGCAGGGTGTTGACGACGCCGGTCTGCTTCCGCACGACCTCCGCCACCTGGCGGTTGAACTGCTGGTACTTGTCGTCCTCCGCGTGCCCCACGGGGCCCGAGATGATGAGCGGTGTCCGCGCCTCGTCGATGAGGATCGAGTCCACCTCGTCGATGATGGCGTAGACGTACTCGCGCTGCACCCGCTGGTCCAGCGTGAAGACCATGTTGTCGCGCAGGTAATCGAAGCCGAACTCGTTGTTGGTGCCGTAGGTGATGTCCGCCTGGTACGCGCCGCGGCGCTCGGCCGTCGAGGGCTGCGTGTCGTCGAGACAGGCAACCGAGAGGCCGAGATACGTGTAGACGTGCCCCATCCACTGCGAGTCGCGGCGGGCGAGGTAGTTGTTGACCGTGACGAGGTGCGCGCCGCGGCCGGTGAGCGCATTGAGATAGAGCGGGAGGGTGGCCACGAGCGTCTTGCCCTCGCCGGTCGCCATTTCGGCGATGCGTCCCTGGTGCAGCACGATGCCACCGATGAGCTGCACGTCGTACGGGACCATGTCCCAGACCAGCTCGCGGCCGGTGACGGCGACGGTCGTGCCGACGAGCCGGCGGCATGCCTCGCGCACCGTGGCGAACGCCTCCGGGAGCAGCTCGTCGAGCACCTCGGCAATCTGCTTCTTGTAGGCGGCCTCGAGCTCCGCGAACCGGTCTTCCAGCTGGTCCCGCTCGACCGGATCGGCGCAGTCGTGCTTCGCGAGGCGGACCGACTCGAGCGCCTCGCGAGCCGCGCCGGTGCGCTCCGCGATGAGGCCGCGGAACTTCCCGGTCTGCGCCTTGAGCTCCTCCTCGGTGAGGCCGGCCAGCCGCTCCTCGTGCGCCTTGATCTGCGCCAGGATCGGCTGGAGGCGCTTCACGTCACGCGCGTGCCGCGTTCCGAGCACCGCGGTCATCAGCTTCTTGATCATCCCTCTCCATCCTGATAAAGGCCGTGCGCGGCCACGTACTCGGCCACGGCATCCGGCACCCAGTATCTGATCGGCAACCCCTGGCGCACCCGGCGCCGGATCCCGGTGGCCGACATCTCGATCGCGGGGACGTCGATCGAGCGCCAGGCGCCGGGAACTTCGACCGGCTCCGCCCCGGTGCGCCCGAACACGACGACGCGTGCGAGGTGCGCCACCGCGTCCGCCTCGCGCCACTTCGGAAAATCGGCGGCCGCATCCGCGCCGATCAGCAGCACGGGCTCGAGTCCGGGCTCACGCGCGCGCAGCGCACGGAGCGTGTCCACCGTATACGAGGCTCCCTGCCGCTCGAGCTCGAGCGTCTCGAGCGCAAATCCGGGCGCGCCGGCGATCGCGAGGCGGACCATCGCCGCCCGATGCTCCGCTGGCGCCGAGTGGCGGCCGACCTTGAACGGCTGCTCCCGGGCCGGCACGAAGCGGACTTCCTCGAGCCCCAGCAGCTCGGCGGCGACCCGCGCCACCACGAGATGCCCATGGTGGATCGGGTCGAACGAACCCCCGAAGAGTCCGACCACTTATGAGGCCTCCAGCGCTCCTGCCGGGCACGCCTCGTCCGCTTCCGGTGCATCGGGGTGGAAGCGGCGAAGGTATTCGCACGTCTCCCGCACGTCCTCGAGGTACCCGAGCTCGCGGTAGGCACCGATCAACCGGGCCAGCGCCTGCGGCGCGATCGTCGACTGCGGGTACGTGGCCAGCAGGTCCCGGAGATAGATGATCGCCGAGTCGTAGGCCTTGAGCCGAAGGTAGTACCGTGCGGCCTTGAACGCCTTCTCGGCGAACCAGTCGTTGAGCCGCGCGATCTTCTCGCGCGCCTCGGGGGCCACGTCGGAATCCGGGTAGCGGCTCAGCAGCTCCTGGTAGGTGGCGAGCGCGGAATACCCGTACGTCGGGTCGAGCTCCGGTCGCCGCCACAGCGCCGCATGGGCATCCCCCACCCGCAGCAGGGCCCGCGGGGCGAGCGGATGCGACGGCGTCTCGTCCGAGACGCGGCGAAACTCCCGCGCGGCCTCGAGCCGGTTGTCGCGGGCGAACGCCACCTCGCCGATCATCATGCGCGCCTCGATGACCCGGGCGTCGTTGACCGGCGCCTCGAGGATGAAGCGATCGAGAAGGGCGCGGGCCTCGTCCCAGTCTTCCGCGCGGAATCGCTCGCCCGCCTGGGCCCAGAGGGAATCGAGAGCCGCGGGCGCAAGCGACGTGGCACCGGGGGCGCGCAGCGGCCCCGGCGGATCGCCGGGCGCGTTGCCGCCGCAGGCCACCAGGAACAGCACCAGACCGAACAAACGAGCCTTCATTCGCCTTCCATGCGGGCGCTGTCGCCCACGGTGTCCGTGACCCCGAGCGCGCGAATGCGCCGGGCCGCTTCCCTGCCGATCGAGTCCCCGTCCTCCGCCCGCAGCGCGCGCTGCCAGACGATCGCTGCGGCGATGGGATCCCCCTGCGCCAGGCGCGCGTCCCCGAGGGGGAGAAGCGCCATGCGCCCGAGTGGCGAGCCCGAATCGGCGGCCGCGAGGAGCAGCCAGCGCTCGGCGTCGATCGCCCGCTGCTCGCCGAGCGCCGCCACACCGGCCGTGAACGCGCAGCGCGCGAGCTTCTCGTGCACGTCCGGTCGCGCCGCGGGTTGAGCGTGCCGGCGCAGGAACCCACGATAAGCCTCCGCCGCCCCGACGCAGTCGCCACTCCGATCGAGTGCCTCCGCATACGCGAGGAGCAGCGTGTCGAAGGCATCCGGATCCGGTGCCGCCGCAAGCGCGGCCGGAAGGAGCTGTACCGCCTCGGCGTCCGGCAGGCCGCCCGCGCGCAGCAGCGGCAAGGCAAGCCGGCCGATCGGGCGGTCCGCATCGATCTGCCGGAGGGCCAGGATCACGCGGCGGAGCGCCGGCCGGTTCTCCATCCGTACGGCCAGACGTCCCGTCCGGTCGAGCCCCTCGAGCGCCTCGCGCCGGCGGCCTGGATCTTCCGCCAGCCGCGCATAGGCCGCGGCCGCGCTGTCGAGCAGCCCGGCGGCCATGGCGGCCGCACCGGCCTTCGCCCAGATGTCGGCCCCGGCGCCTTCGGCGAGGCGGACGTATCCGCCATACGCCTCCGCATACCGCCGGGCGGCATACGCCGCATCGGCATCGCGCTCGCCTCCCCTCACCTGGCACCCAAGCAGCAGCAGCGCGAACCAGCCGGCG
This sequence comes from Gemmatimonadota bacterium, assembly GCA_050268825.1. GTDB lineage: Bacteria > Gemmatimonadota > Gemmatimonadetes > Gemmatimonadales > GWC2-71-9 > CAMLLJ01. Next base: position 4,853 of record JBLNHD010000067.1, on the reverse strand, counting down.
CGCTTCACCCCGTGCGCCCAACCATGTTCAGGTACGCCTCCACGCGCGGATTGTCGGGCCGCCGCGCGAGGGTGGCGGCCCAGACTTCGCGCGCACCTGCCGCATCCCCGGACAGGTACCGGGCAAGGCCCAGCGCGGCCCCGGCGTCCACGAAGCCGGGCCGTGCCTCCACGACGTGCTCGAGCTCCTCGCGCGCCTCGAGCGCATGGCCGGCCTCGATCAGCACGCGCGCCAGTCGGTAGCGGAGGTCGTGGAAGGTGGGACCCAGCTCGAGCGCGCGCCGGTACTGCTCGATGGCCCGGTCCAGCGCGCCGATCTCCGCGTATGCCTGCCCGAGCTCCGCGTGCCGGTTGGCCAGCTGCGCCGCCACCGGCGCGGGCAGCCCGCGCACGCTGCCCGTATCCGCGAGGGCCGCCCGCCGGAAGGATTCGTCGGCCTCGTCACGCCGGCCCATCTCATTCAGGATGAGCCCGCGATGAATCAGCGCCTCGAGGTAGCGCGGATTGAGCTCCAGCGCACGATCGAACTCCGCGAGCGCCCGATCCATCCGGCCCAGCAGCGACAGGGACACGCCGAGCAGGTGGTGTGCGTCGGCGAAGGCGTGGCCCGTCGCGGCGACCTCGTCGAGCAGGTGCACCGCGCCGTGGTAATCCTGCAGCACGAACCGCTCGCGTGCGCGCGCCACGAGCTGGTCCGCGCTCGGCTGAAGCTGGCTCGACCGCTCTCCTGCGAGAAATCCACTCATCGCGGCCTCCCTCGCCCGATCCCGTGATATTCGAACCCGCTCGCCGCCATCCGGTCGGGGTCGTAGAGGTTGCGGGCGTCGATGATCAGAGGACGCCTGAGCAGGCTGCGGAGTCGCTCGAAGTCCGGGGTGCGATACATGCGCCACTCCGTCACCACGACGAGCGCGTCCACTCCGGCCGCAGCCGCATACGGCGTGTCGGCGTAGACGATGCGGTCGCCGAACGTCCGCCGTGCGGACGCGACCGCCTCCGGATCGTGCGCCCGGACCGAGGCACCCGCCGCCAGGAGCGATTCGATGAGCGGCACGGCCGGACTACTCCGCACGTCGTCGGTATCCGCCTTGAACGCCAGACCCCACAGGCCGACCGTCGCACCACGGAGCGCGGGACCGAGCGCGCGCTCCACTTTCCGGAAGAGGACGTGCCGCTGCTGCTCGTTCACCGCGTGCACCGCCCGCAGCAGCTCGAGCTCGATCCCGTGATCCTGCGCCGCGCGGAGGATGGCTTTCATGTCCTTCGGCAGGCACGATCCTCCGTACCCCGGGCCGGGATAGAGGAACTCTCGCCCGATCCGGCGGTCGGAGCCGATCCCGTTCCGCACATGGCTCACGTCCGCGCCGACCGCCTCGCACAGCGCGGCGATCTGGTTCATGAACGAGATGCGCGTGGCCAGCATCGCGTTCGCCGCGTACTTGGTGACCTCTGCGGATGCGATGTCCATGAAGATGATCCGGTCACCCCCGCGGAGCACGAACGGCGCATACAGCTCCGCCATCACCGCGCGCACCTCCGGGTCGTCGCTGCCGATGATCACGCGGTCCGGACGCATGAAGTCCTCGACGGCACCCCCCTGCTTGAGGAACTCGGGATTGGCGCAGACCGAGAAGGGCACCGACGTCTCCGCCGAGATCGTGGCCCGCACCCGCTCCGCCGTCCCGACCGGCACCGTGGACTTGGTCACGATCAGCTTCGGCGCCGTCAGATTGCGCCCGATCTCGCGGGCCACGGCCAGCACGTGCGACAGGTCGGCCGATCCGTCCTCCGCCTCCGGCGTGCCGACCGCGATGAAGACTACGGCCGCATGATCCAGTGCCTCGCGGAGCCCCGTCGTGAAGACGAGCCGCTCGTCGGCCTGGTTCCGCTGCACCATGGGGGCGAGCCCCGGCTCGTGAATCGGGACGTCGCCGCGGAGCAGCCGCGCGATCTTCTCCTCGTCGCGGTCCATGCAGACCACGTCGTTCCCGGTCTCGGCAAAGCAGGCAGCGGCCACCAGGCCCACGTACCCCGTCCCGATGACCGCGATCCGCACCGGTCAGCGCCGCCGGCGGAGTGCGTTCCGCGTGTCCACCACGAGCCGCGCGCGGTCACGGACCATCGCGTAGTCGATGGCGCTGTGGTCCGTCACGATGAGCACGCAGTCCGCCTCGCCCACGGCGTCGGGCGTGAGCTCAGTCGAGCGGTACTCGTGCCCATCCTCGCTGAAGCGCGCCACGAACGGATCGTGGTACGTCACGCGCGCCCCCTGCTGCTCGAGCAGGCGGATGATGTCGAGCGCCGGGCTCTCGCGGATGTCGTCGATGTCCTTCTTGTAGGCGACGCCGAGCACCAGCACCCGCGAGCCGCGCATCGACTTGGAATGGCGGTTGAGGGCCTCGATCGCCTGGCGCACCCAGAAGAGCGGCATCTCCGAGTTGACCTCGCCGGCGATGTCGATGAACCGCGTCTTGTAATTGAGGCCGCGCATCTTCCAGGCGAGGTAATGCGGGTCGATCGGGATGCAGTGACCGCCCAGGCCGGGGCCGGGCGTGAACTTCATGAAGCCGAACGGCTTCGTCGCGGCGGCGTCGATCACTTCCCAGACGTCCACGCCGAGCTTCTCGCAGACGATGGCCATCTCGTTGACGAGGCCGATGTTCACGCTGCGGAAGGTGTTCTCGAGCAGCTTCACGAGCTCGGCGGCCTCGGTCGAGGACACGGGCACCAGCGTGTCGATCGCCGGTGCGTAGAGCGCGGCGCAGACGCGGCTGCAGGCCTCCGTGATGCCGCCCACGACCTTCGGCGTGTTGCGCGTCTGGTAGACGGGGTTGCCCGGATCCACTCGCTCGGGGCTGAAGGCCAGGAAGAAATCCTCCCCGACCTTGAGGCCGGTGCTCTCGAGCGCCGGCAGCATGATCTCGCGCGTCGTGCCCGGATACGTGGTGCTCTCGAGGATGATCGCCTGCCCGCGCCGGAGCGTCGCGCGCACGGCCTCGGTGGCCGCGACGATGTAGCTGACGTCCGGGTCCTTGTACTGCGAGAGCGGCGTCGGCACGCAGATCGAGATCGCGTCCGGCTCGGCGAGGCGCGCCGGATCGATCGTGGCCTCGAAGCGCCCCGCCGCGATCGCCTCCTGGAGGGCCGCATCGGGCACGTCCTTGATGTGCGAGCGCCCCGCGTTGAGGCCCTCGACCACGCGCTTCGAGACGTCATAGCCGAGCACGCGATAGCCCGCCCGGGCGAGCTCCACCGCCAGCGGGAGTCCAACGTACCCGAGCCCGATGATGCCGAAGAGCGCCTCGCGCCGCTCGGCCTTGCCGATCAGATCCTGGTCAACCGCCATGCGTTCAGTACTCCAGAGGTAGTGCGACGCGCGTGCCGTCCCGCGCCGAGAGGTAGGTGGCGATGAGGATCTCGAGCGAGCGCAGCCCTTCGCGACCGTCGGTCTCGGGCGTCGCTTCGCCCCGGAGCGACTGGATCACGTTGTCGTAGTAGGCCGGGTGGCCGAAGCCGTAGACGGACGTCGTCTCGTAGCTCGCCTGCGCCACCAGCTCGTCGTCCGGATGCGGCTCCGCGAACTCCCAGTGATCGATGCGGTTCACCGCGACACCGCCCACCCGGACCGTGCCCGTCTCGCCGAGGATCGTGATCGAGCCCTCGTAGTTCTTCGGGTAGGTGAGCATCGTGACGTTCATGGACCCCAGCGCCCCGGTGCGCCACCGGATGCTCACGACGCCGGTGTCCTCCACCTCGATGCGCCGCGCGAGCGTCGCGGTGTACGCCTGCACGCTCTCCACCGGCCCGATGAGCCAGTCGAGGAGATCCACATAGTGGCTCGCCTGGTTCATGAACGCGCCGCCGTCGAACTCCCACGTGCCGCGCCACGCGGCGCTGTCGTAGTAGGCCTGCGGCCGGCTCCAGAAGACGTTGATGTTGACCATGAAGATCCGGCCGAACCGCCGCGCTGCCACCGCCCGCTTGAGCAGCTGGAGCGTGGCGTTGCGCCGGTTCTGCTTCACGACGAAGAGCTGGACGCCGGCCCGGTCGCACACTTCGACCATGCGGTTGCCGTCGCGCCACGAGGTGGCCATCGGCTTCTCGGTCATGACGTGCCGCCCCGCTTCCGCCACCATTACCGCCTGGTCCGCGTGAAGGCCGCTCGGCGTCGCCAGGATCACGGCGTCCGCGTCGGTCTGCGCGAGCAGCTCCTCGAGCGATCCGAATCCCGGCGCGCCGGTCCGCGCCACGGCCCGGTCGAGCGCCGCCGGGTCGATGTCGCACACGCCGACCAGATCGGCCCGCTCGGCATGCCGCTCCAGGGCGTCGAAGTGGTTCGCCGAGATCCGCCCGCAGCCGACGAGCGCGAAGCGGATCTTCCGGCCGGTGATATACGGCTTCGTCACGAACATGGGCGGCTCCGCCGGACGGGCATCATGCGTAGAAGTCCCGGATCGCCCCGGCGACGGCGGCCTGCTGTGCCTCCGTCAGCTCGGGATACACCGGCAGCGACACCACCTCGGCCATGGCGCGCTCCGTCTCGGGAAGGCTGCCGCGGGCGTAACCGAGATGCGCGAAGCAGGGCTGCAGGTGGAGCCCGGTCGGGTAATAGACGGCGCACCCGATACCCCGCCCGCGGAGGTGCTCCACGAGCGCATCGCGCCGTTCGGCGCGAATCGTGTACTGATGGAAGATGTGCTCGTTGGCGGGATCCACCGGGGGCGTCCGGACCGCGGCGATCGGGGCGAGGAGGGCGTCGTACCGGGCCGCCGCGGCCCGCCGCGCGGCACTCCAGCCCGCCAGGTGGCGGAGCTTGACGAGCAGCACGGCGGCCTGAACCGTGTCGAGCCGGCT
>JBLNHD010000066.1:0-4668 GCA_050268825.1 Gemmatimonadota bacterium | reverse complement strand
GCCCACCGGTCGTGAAGCCGGCGTGCGCGGTGCGATTCCACGCGGTCCGCATGAAGTGTGACGGCCTCGCCCGGCTCGTGCTCGATCGCAGTCATCAGAGCCCGCCCGGCGCGGACCGAGTCGAGTTGGGGACCGTGCCCGGCGAGGTGCATCCGGTAGCCGTCGTGCGCCCAAGGCGTACCGCCGACGGAGGGCACCGCAACCGGCCCCCCTTCGAGCACCGGCCAGCGCGGCCCACCGTCGGCGTGCACGTTCGGCCTAGGAGAGTCTGGCGATCTCGGCGAGGAGCTCCGCGTTCTCCCGCCGGAAACCGCCATGCTCTTCGACATGCGCCCATCGCACAATCCCGGCGCCATCGATGAGCACGTACGCGCGGTTCGAGCGCCCCCGCTTCGGGTCGAAGACGCCGTATTCGCGGCTCACGGTGCCGTCGGCGTCGCTCAGCAGGTCCATGGGCAGCCGCTCGGCCGACTTGAACTCCTGCTGGCGCTCGGTGGCGTCCGTGCTGATCGGGACCACGGCCGTATCGGCGCGGGCGAACTCGGTGAAGTCGTCACGGAAGCTGCAGAGCTCTGCGTCACAGACGCGAGTGAACACCGCGGGAAAGAACGCGAGAAGCACGTTGCGGCCGCGCAGCGACGAGAGCGTCACGGGCCGGCCGGCCGTCGAGGGAAGCGTGAAGTCGGGAGCGGGCGTGCCAGTGGCTGGGAGCGTCATCGAACCTGCATCGAAACGGTGAGAAGGCGCCGGCGCGGGCGGGCGAGCTTCGGTCCCGAAGCCGCCCCCCGCCGCCGCGGCGGCTAGCGTGCGTCGAATCGCCGGCCGACCTCGGTCCAGTTCACGACGTTCCACCACGCCGTGACGTAATCGGGACGCCGGTTCTGGTACTTGAGGTAATACGCGTGCTCCCAGACGTCGCAGCCGAGGATCGGCCGCTTCCCGCTCATGAGCGGAGAATCCTGGTTCGGCGTGCTCTCGATCGAAACCCCGCCCTTCCCATCCGATACGAGCCACCCCCAGCCACTTCCGAAGCGGCCGGTGCACGCCTTCGCGAACTGCTCCTTGAACTGGGTAAAGCCGCCGAACGCGCTCGTGATGGCGTCGGCCAGCTTTCCTTCGGGCTCGCGCGCGCCGCCGGGCGCCATGATCTCCCAGAACATCGTGTGGTTCGCATGACCGCCGCCGTTGTTGCGGACCGCGGTGCGCGCAGCCTCGGGGACGGCATCGAGCGAGCCGAGCAGCTCTTCGATCGACTTCTGCTGCAGGTCCGGATGATTCTCGAGGGCGGCGTTCAGATTCTTCACGTAGGCGTCGTGATGCTTGTCGTGGTGAATCCGCATCGTCTGCTCGTCGATATGAGGCTCGAGCGCGCCGTAATCGTAGGGAAGCGGAGGGAGCGTGAATGCCATGACCAACTCCTGAGAAGGGCTCAAGTAGGTGCGCGCGAAATATACACAGCCGAAAATGCAGCTGCGGCCGCCGCGAGCACGGCGTAGACCACCTCGACGCGCAGGAGCGCGTCCAGGGCGAGCGTCCCGCCGAGCGTGGCGACGGCCACGAGCGCACCGTCGAGGAGAGAGGATCGCCGCTCGGCGAAGGCCTCCACCGTGCCGTCGCCGAGCCGCACGCCCAGGACGGGCACGAGTGCCAGAAGCCACGCTGCAGCGGCACCGCCGCCTGGAGCGGCGAAGCAGGCCAACCACGCCCCGGACGACGCGAGGGCAAGCGGCCGCCGAGACAGCGCGGCTGCCCACGCGCCGATCACGCCGACCGGAATGGTGATCGTCCGCCAGCCCTCCATGCCGAGGGGAAGGCTCTCGGCGCCCAATCGCAGCAGGAGCGCGGCCCCCACCGGTGCGAGCCAGGTTCCCGGCGTCAGCGCCGTCAACGGCCAGTAGCCGAAGAAGCCCACGGCGCCGACGGCGAGCGCGGGGACGAGGTACGCCTGCGCGGCGGTGCTCAGCGGGGCCTCGGGAAGCGCGGCAAGCGAGAGCCCGGTGGGCCCCGCGATGACGCCGAGGTAGTACGCGACGAACCCGAGCGCACCGGTCGCCACCGCCGGGAAGACCGGAATCCGGCCGATGCCGGTGGGACGGGCGATCGCATACGCCGCCACCGCCGCGACGATGGCGCCGGCAACCACGAGGTGGACATGCGGCGCCGCGACGGCGAGAACGAGACCAAGCCCGAGCAGCGTATTCCGGCCTCTCGGCGCCGTTCGTGGATAGACCGAGCCGGGCTCCGGGCCGGCACCGCCGGCTCGAGAGAGACGCGTCGCCGCGAAGATCAGCCCCATACCGATCACGCCGAGTCCGGCGCCGAGCGCAACGGCTGCGGCCACGGGGTGCATCCATCCGGCATGCGCCAGGAGCGGCAGTACTGTCACGATGATCGCGGCAGCTCCTGCCAGCGCGAGGAGACCGCCCGCGCGGCCGCGCGTCGTTCTCGAGTTTCTCCAGGCAACGAGGCTGGATGCGGCGCCGAGCAGCGCACCGAGGACCTGAAGGCCGGCATCGATGCGCAGCGCGGTGAGCGGAAGCGCGCTCACCCAGAGCGGATCGGCGCCCGCCCCGAGCGGCAGGCGCAGGGCCACGCGAATACTCGCCGCGCCGAGCGCGTAGACGACGGCGGCCAGCCAGGCGAGTCGGCGAGCGGTGAGGTCGTGAGCCAGCAGGGCCGCGAGCGCGAACGTGACGGGAAGCAGCAGCGTGAGGAGCGATGGCATGGCGGTAGAGTCTATTCCCGCTCGGGAGATTCCCCAAACGACAGCGCCCTCCACCAGGGCGGAGGGCGCTGCCGGGCGCAGGGGAAGGCGGTGGTCAGCCGCGGCGCCGCTTGAGTCTGGCTGCTCCGAGCCCGGCGAGTCCCGTGCCCAGGAGCGTCATCGAGACGGGCTCGGGCGTGGTCGTCACCGGTCCATCGAACGAGTCGGTGGATCCCGTCGGGCCACCGGGGGTGAATGGCTGGTTCGGCAATGCCGGAGACTGCTCCTGCGGCGGAAGGATCACACCGCCCGGATCGCTGTGCGGAAGCCCCGGCGTGCCGGGGAACCCGTCGTTGCCGCCGTTGGAGGCGATGAAGTACGCCGCGAGTCCAGCCAGCGACGCACCGCCGGCGATGAACGCCAGCTTCGGGGCCTCGGTGCTGTCCGACTCGGCGGAGCCGCCGGCCTGAAGCTCCGCATGGATGGAATAGAAGTACGTCCCATCCCGCTGGAAGACGACCGGCCCGTCGGCCAGGAGCGGCCGGGTGCCGAGGGTCAGGAACAGTACCGCCAGTGCGGTAACCGTACGGGGACGCATGTGCAGCTCGCCGGTTGAGGGTGACGACGGGTCATCAAGCAACCGGTGGGCCAGAGTGTGACGGATATCACAAAGTGGTGCGTATCTCTTTCCTGCAGTGTAAGTTACGGTGCGGCTCCACCACCGCCCCTCGGCCGGGAGCGCCGCGGGAGGGGGCGGTGCGGTCACCACGGGCGAGCCCTATCCGTGGCAGGACTGCAACGATTGCCGCCCCGCTTTAGAATTACTGAACCACCCGTCCCGAGGTATCCATGCCGTTCAGCACCTCCGCGCTCCCCGCCCTCATCGCCGCTTGGCTCGGCATCGCGGTCGCGGGCAGCATCACATCCGCCCGGAACGCGCCGGCGGCAGCCGCCGCGGCGCCCGTCGAGATCCGCGAGTGGACTGTGCCCTGGGAGCGCACGCGGCCGCGCGACCCGTTCGTCGACCGAAAGGGGCGGGTCTGGTTCGTGGGGCAGGCCGGGAACTACATCGCCTACCTCGATCCCGCCGCCAACGACTTCATGCGGTTCGAGATCGATTCGGGCACGCATCCGCACAACCTGATCGTCGCGAAGGACGGTGCCGTCTGGTATGCGGGAAACCGGAACGGCATGATCGGCAAGCTGAATCCCGAAACCGGGGCCGTCACCCGCTATCCCATGCCGCCGGAAGTGCGCGACCCCCACACCCTCGTCTTCGACGCCGCAGGAGACATCTGGTTCACCGCACAGCAGTCCGGATACGTCGGCCGGCTGGCGGCGAAGTCGGGCAAGGTCGATGCGCTCAAGGTCCCGACCGCCAATGCCAGACCGTACGGCATCGTCATCGACCGGAACGGCACCGTCTGGTTCAACGAGTTCGGGGTGAACAAGCTGGCTTCGATCGATCCGGAGACGCTCGAGATCACCGAGTACACGCAGCCGCACGAGCGGACGCGCAGCCGCCGTATCGTGGCGACGTCGGACGGGATGATCTGGTACGTGGACTACAGCCGCGGAATGCTCGGGCGTTTCGACCCGGCGACGCGCCAGTTCGCCGAGTGGACCAATCCGGGGGGCGCCAACTCGATGCCGTACGCGATGGGCGTGGATTCGAAGGATCGCATCTGGTTCGTGGAGGCGGGCGTCAAGCCGAACCGGTTGGTCGGATTCCATCCGAAGACTAAGGAATTCTTCAGCCAGACATCGTTCGGCCCCGAATCGAACACGGTGCGCCACATGTACTACCATGCGCCGGAGAACGAGTTCTGGTTCGGGACGGATGCGGGAACGATCGCTCGGGCGGCGTTGCCGGATTGACCGGAAGCGGACATCCAGGAAAAAGGGGGCGCCTGACCTCTAAACGCTTCCCCTGCCGCTAGATCCCATCGGGAAGCGTCCGCATC
>JBLNHD010000065.1:0-5619 GCA_050268825.1 Gemmatimonadota bacterium | reverse complement strand
TCGTTATGGCTCGGAATGCAGACGTAGATCATGAATCGCGATCAGTGGAGACGCCGAACGATACACGCGCGTCCGGCGCCGGGGAAAGGCGCGCGACGGCCGCCGCGAGGAGCGCGCGCAGCTCGGCGAGGCTGAACGGCTTGTGGAGGTAGGGCCGCTCGAGCATCTCGAGAAAGGCCAGCGTGTCGCCGCGCACCGTGTCGCCGGTGCTGAAGAAGATCCGTGCGGCCATCGGGGGATTCCGCCGGCGCAGCGTCTCGAAGAACTCCCGGCCGCTGAGCCGCGGCATGCGGAGGTCGGTGATCACCACATCGAACTCGCCCGTGGTCGCCGCCTCCAGCCCTTCGTCCCCGTCCTGTGCCACGACTACGACGTGACCCCAGGCGCTGAGCGTGGCGCTCATATAGTGGAGGATGTGCGGCTCGTCGTCGATCACCAGCACGCGCAACCGACTGGTCGGCAGGCGCGCCGGCTCCTCCGGCTCGGGCTCGGCGGGCGCGGCGTGCAGCGGCAGGTGAATCGTGAACGTGGCGCCGCGGTCGGGCGCCGTCTCGAGCGTGATCCGCCCGCCATGCTCGCGCACGATCCCCTGGCTGATGGAAATGCCGAGGCCCGTGCCCTCGTGCTCGCCCTTCGTGGTGAAGAAGGGATCGAAGACCTGGGCGGCGATCTCCGGCGTCATCCCCGGGCCGTCGTCCACGACGTCCACCGCGATCTCGTCGAGGAAGCGCCGCGCGCGGATGGTGACGGTCCCGGCCCGTCCGGTGGCGGCGATCGCCTGCGCGGCGTTGCTCACGAGGTTGACGAGCACCTGCTGGATCTGGTTGGGATCGACGCTGATCGGGGGGATTTCCGGCTCGATCTCGACGCGGGATTCCACGCGGTTGGCCATCAGCGGGTTCCGCAGGAGCGACATGGTCGACTCGATGAGCGGGCCCAGCGCGGTGGGGCGCCGCTGCCGATCCTGCTTGCGGGCAAAGCCGAGCAGGTTGCGCACGATCGACGAGGCCCGCTCGGCCTCTTCCCGGATGACGCGCAGCGGCTCGCGGAGCGCGGGCGGGACGTCGGGGATCTCGCCGAGGAAATCGGCGAAGCCGACGACCGAGGCGAGCGGGTTGTTGAGCTCGTGCGCGACGCCCGCCACCAGCTGGCCCATCGCGGACAGCTTGGTGGATTGCACGAGCTTATCCTGCAGGCGCCGCCGCTCCGTCTGGTCGTCGAAGAGGAAGACGACGGTCGAGGCGTCGCCTTCGCTGATCGGCACGGCCGAGACACAGTAGGTGCGCTCCCCGGTTGCCACTTCGACCTCCTCGCCGGCGCCCCCGGCGTCGAGGAGGCGCTGCAGTTCGGGCGCCCAGTCGGGGGGGAGGAACGCCGACCACGGCCTGCCGACCAGGCCCGCCGGGGGCGCATCCACGAGGGCGGCAAACGCCCGATTGGCACGGCGTATGCGGCCCTCGCGATCGACGATGCAGAGGGCCAGGGCCAGGGCATCGACGATCTCCTGCCACGACCGCCGGCCATCGTCGTGCAGGTCCACGAGATGGGCGCTCTCGATGGCCACGCTCGCCTGCGCCGCGAGGGCTTCGAGCAGCTCGGGCGCCACTGCCGCGAACGGGCCCGCGGGGTCGCGCATCACCACCGTGCCGGTGATCCGGCGCCGCGCCGCCAGCGGGGCGATGCACCAGATTGCCTCCTGATGCTCGACACGGCGTGCGCCCCCTTCTCCCGCCGGGAGGTGTTCGAACGGCGGCGTTGACCCGGCAGGCCACGTGTGCAATTCGCTCGCGGCCCGGCCATCCTCAGGGTATAGCGCAACGGCGATCTCCGCCGGGGAGAAAGTGTCCTGGATCCGGCGGATGAGCAGCTCGACGATGGGCCCGCGCCGCAGCGTCCCGGCGAGCTCGGCCCCGAAGGCCGTCACGCAGCGCGCCACCGAAGCCGCCATGTCCGCCGCCGGAACGTTCCCGTCAGCGTGAGGAGATGCGTTCATGATCCGTGCTGACCTGAGAAGCCGCCTGACCGCCGGAGACCTGCAGCTCGTGGTGCTGCTGCTGAGCGGAAGCTCGACCGCGCGCCGAGCGGCGCTCGAGCGGACGCTCGAGACCGAAGGTCCGGACGTGCTCCTCGACCATCCGGAGCTGCCGGAGCGCATGCTGGCGGTCCGTACGATCGTCGTGCCATCCGAGCGCCTGTTCCTCTATGTGTTCATCCGCCATGCGCTGCTCGGGGCGGGCGTGGACGACCGCGAGCTGGCCGACTACATGGCGGCGCTGGTGCTGGATTTCGGCCGGAGGGACAGGGCGTGGCGGGTGGACTGGAACGACGACGCGCGGCACACCTATCTCGTGGACATTCTCGCCGATCTCGACGCGAGCACGGGCGAGCGCCGCTTCAGGGTGATGGCCCACCTCGGCAACTACGCCATCTGGCTCGCCGGACTCTTTCCCGATTATATCGCCGCGCGACGCCTTCGCAACGGCGGGCCCGACCTTTCCTACTATGACACGCTCGGGCGCCGTGGATTCGGGATGGCGTCCGATCATGCGCTCGCCGATCGCTTCGGGCTCGAAGGGGTCTTCCGGACCACGGCGGAACGATATCCCGACGTTCGCCGCGCGCTCAACGGAATGAGCGAGCGGTACTTCTTCCCCGCGCACTAGCAGCTATATCCCCGCGGAATCGGGGAAGAGCGGGCAGTCGGCATTCTCGTACGCGGCAGGGTCCGCCTCGAGCCCGAGGAGCGGCGCCGTGACGGAGCCGAGCGTCACCGAGCCGATGCGCGGCGCTCCTTCGACGGGTAATCCTTCGTACAGCATGAGGCCGCGGGTACCGCCGTCAGGCGTGGTCACCAGCACGCCGAAGCCGAGCGGCATGTCGGGCGCCGTACCTTCCACCCCGATCACCAGGAGGGAGTCGCCCGCTCCTTCCCGGCCGACGATGGCCGGAAGAGTCGGGCCGGCCGCGATGCGCGCCACGATCCGCTCGGGCACCTGGGCTGGCGGCCGGCTCAATGTCTGGCGGGGAACGCCGAATTCGGACAGCAGCGTCTGCGGGCTCGCGAGCGCCACGATGCCGCAGTTGACGTTGGCGCGGTCGCCTCCGCCCGAGCAGGCGGCAAGGAGCAACAGGATGGCGGGCGCGAGATGCCGCATGGGACCTCCGAAGTGAAGCGAGGCGCGGAAACTTCGTCTAACATAATGTCGTCACGGAGGTTCTGGGCCTGAACGCGCTTGACGCCCCTGCGGACGCTCCGTAACATTGGCCGACCCCTCCGCCGGCTTTCACCTGGAGCATCGTGAGCGTCTTCGACGGATTCCGCGCCCGCCTCGATCGCATCCTCGCCGAATCCGGCGGGCAGGGCGACGGACGCGCCTACGTGTCCGGCCTGCGCGACGCCGTGATCGAGGCGAAGGCGGCGGTCTCCTCGATGCGCGACCAGCTCGGCATCACCGAGCGGGAGCTCGCCGCCGAGGAGCGGCAGCTGGCGGATGCCGAACGTCGCGGGAGGCTGGCCGAGGACATCGGCGATACCGAAACCGCATCGGTCGCGGCGCGCTTCGCGACGAAGCACCGGGAGCGGGCCGGAGTGCTCGAACGGAAGCTCGCCGTCCAGCGGGAGGAGCTCGTGCTGGCGTCCCGCGAGCTCGATGAGATGATGGCCGAGCTGCGCCGTACGCAGCCCGCCGGGGGCGCGCGCGGGGCGTCGGCGACGTCCTCCGCGGAAGCCGCCTGGCGCGACATCCAGTCCGCGGGTGGGGCCCGCCCCGACACCGACCTCGAAGGCGAACTGCTCAAGGCGGAAGCGGAGCGGAAGCTGCACGAAGCCGCCGTGGACGCGCAGCTGGCCCACCTCAAGAAGAAACTGGGGCGCGAATGATGCCGTGCCCGACCTCCCCCCACACACGCTGATCCTGCCGGGGCACTCCCCGCTCACACACATCGGAGAACACGCGTGGCGACTTCATCGCAGCAGTCAGTGCCCCTGACGTCGGAACAGGATACGGCGTTCTTCGGCCACCCGCGGGGGTTGTCGACGCTGTTCTTCACCGAGATGTGGGAGCGCTTCAGCTACTACGGGATGCGCGCCATCCTCATTCTCTTCATGACGGCGCCGCTCGCCACCGGCGGGCTTGGTTTCGACACGGCGACGGCGGGCCCGATCTACGGCATCTATACCGCGATGGTCTATCTGCTCGCGCTCCCGGGCGGCTGGTTCGCCGACCGCGTCGTCGGCCAGCAGCGCGCAGTGCTGTACGGCGGCATCACGATCATGTTCGGCCACCTCTCCCTCGCCATGGAGGGGATCTCGTTCTTCCTCCTTGGCCTGTTCCTCGTGATCATCGGCACCGGACTGCTGAAGCCGAACATCAGCACGATCGTGGGCCAGCTCTACACGCCGGAAGACCGGCGGCGGGACGCGGGATTCTCCATCTATTACATGGGGATCAACCTCGGCGCCATGATCGCGCCGCTGGTGTGCGGATTCCTCGCGCAGGACGAGCGCTTCCGCGCCATGCTCGAGGGCTGGGGCATGGATCCCGCCCGCTCGTGGCATTGGGGCTTCGGCGCCGCCGCCGTCGGCATGTTCCTCGGTATCGTCCAGTACCTGCTCGGCGCACGTCATCTGCGCGGTGCGGGCGCGGACCCGAACGATCCGCTCTCGCCGGCCGGCCGGCGCGGCTCCATGATGGGACTGGTGGCGCTCCTCGTGGTCGGGGCAGCCGTGCTGCTGACTGCCGGTCCGAAGGCCATCGCCGCGATGGACTCGGTGAACAAGGTCATCGGCTTCATCCTGCTGCTCACGCCGGTCGCGTTCTTCGCCTGGCTGCTTACGGCGGGGAGCCGGGACCGCGACGAACGGAAGCGCCACCTCGTCATTCTGGTGCTCTTTCTCGGCGCGTCGGTCTTCTGGTCGGCATTCGAGCAGGCGGGGTCGACGCTCAATCTCTTCGCCGAGCGCAGCACGCGCACCAGCATCCTCGGCTTCGAATTTCCCGCGAGCTGGTTCCAGTCGGTCAATGCGGCGTTCATCATCCTGCTGGCGCCAGTCTTTGCCTGGCTCTGGATCAAGCTGGGCAACCGTGAACCGTCGAGCCCGGGCAAGTTCACCTTCGGCCTGCTCTTCCTTTCCCTCGGTTTTGCGCTGCTGATTCCCGCAGCGCGCCTCGCCGCCGGTGGCCAGCAGGTGAGCCCGATGTGGCTGCTCGGGACCTACCTCTTCCACACCATCGGCGAGCTGAGCCTGAGCCCCGTCGGCCTCTCGGCCATGACGAAGCTGGCACCGGCCCGCTATGCCGGGCTCATGCTGGGCGTCTGGTTCCTCGCGAGCTCGGTGGGCAACTTCATCGGGGGGAACGTGGCCGGCTTCTACGAGACGTTCACCACTGACCAGATCTTCACGGCCGTCGCGCTCTTCGTGCTCGTCATGGCCGGGATCCTGGCGCTCTTCGTGAAGCCGATCCGGCGGATGCTCGCGCGCTCCTGACCGAGGGCGGTCGCGAGCGGGAGGCGTAAAGCCGGGGCAGCCCCGTCGGGCGACGCCCCGGTTTTTCGCCTTGGGAGGAGCGGCAGGCAGTGGTACGAACCTCGTGAATCCAGGAATTCAGGGATGCCAGG
>JBLNHD010000064.1:0-4704 GCA_050268825.1 Gemmatimonadota bacterium | reverse complement strand
CATGCCGCTGATGATCCGCCCCGGCATCGCGCCGACGTAGGTGCGACGGTGGCCGCGGATGTCGGCTTCGTCGCGCGCGCCGCCGAGCGAGATGCGGACGTACTTCCGGCCCATTGCCCGCGCGATGCTCTTGGCGATGGACGTCTTGCCCACGCCCGGGGGGCCGACGAAGAGCAGGATCGGGCCCTTGGCCGTCCGGTCGTCCTCGTTGCCGAGGGCGGGATTGTTCGGCGGGGGCACGGTCGCGGTGGCGACTGGCACGTCGGTCGAGGCGCCGGCCGCGACCTCCGCCTCCTTCTTCTCCGCCACGGCTTCGGCCGTTTCCTCGGCGCGCTCCGCCGCATCCTGCGCGGCGCGCAGCTGCCGCACCGCGAGGAACTCGAGCACGCGGTCCTTCACGTCGCCCAGGGCGTAGTGGTCCTCGTCGAGGATCCGGGAGGCTTCCCTGAGGTCGAGGTGCTCGTCGCTCCGCTCGTTCCACGGGAGCTCCGCGATGTTCTCGAGGAAGGTCCGGATGACCTGCGACTCCATGCTCTCCCGGCCGATGCGCGAGAGCCGGCCCATCTCGCGGTCGACCTCCTTGCGCGCCTCCGGCGGCAGGTCGAGCGCCGCGAGCTTCTGCTTGAGCTCCTCGAGGTCGTCCCGCTCGTCGTCCTCGCCGAGCTCCTGGCGGATGCGCTTGAGCTGCTCGCGCAGGAACATCTCGCGCTGGCGCTCGCCGAGCTCCTCCTGCACCTGGGACTTGATGTCCTCCTGGGCGTCGAGCACGCCGATCTGGCGCTGGACGTGCACGAGGACGCGGCGGAGCCGCTCCTCCACGGAGAGCGTCTCCAGGAGGCTCTGGCGCTGGGCCGGCGTGATGTCGATGTACCCGGCGACGAGGTCGGCGAAGCGCCCGGCCTCGTTCACTCCGGCGAGCACCTGGTTCACGACCTCCTCGGGGAGTCCCGATTTCTGGCCCAGCTCGGCCGCGCGCGCCCGCACCTCGCGATGGAGCGCGACGAAGGCGGGATCCTCCTCGCTGAGCGGCGCCATCTCCTCCGCCTCGCGGACCACGGCCTGGAGAAACCCGTCCTTTTCCGTGAAGTGGATGGCGATGCCGCGCTGCTCGCCGTGCAGGAGGAGCTGCATGCCGGCGAGCCCGCGCTGGAGCTGGCCGATGCGGGCAACGGTCCCGATGGTGTAGAGCGCTTCGGGGGTGACGGTCTCGACGTTTTCCCGCTGGGACACGGCGAAGACCAGCTTCTCGGGCGTCTGCAGTGCCGCTTCGATGGCGCGCAGCGTAGCGGGACGGCCGGCACCGATCGGCGCCGTCACCCCGGGAAAGAGCACCACTTCGCGCAGCGGCAGAACCGGCAGCGTCATGCGTTCGGACATCTAAACTCCTTGCGTGCCCCTGTGGGGCGGAATGGCAGTCACGACATCGAATCGGCCACTCAAGTGCACCGGACGTGCCAGCCTCACCCTGTAAGCATAACCTCACTGGCAGCAGGGCTTCCGCCGGCGATGGCCCGGTTCACGGCCCGGCGCTCGGTGCCGGGGCCGCCCGGCTGTCGCTAACGCTGCCCGTTTCCTGCCAAAATGACCCCGCGCCGGTTCTGGCGCTGCCGGGTCGAATCCAGGAAGCCGCTTGCTGCGTAGTAAGCGGTCGGCGTGTTGCCGGAACGGTCCCGACCGGTCAAATTGGGGGCTGCAACCGCTTTGGCCTGATGACATCGCTCCTTCCGCGCGGAGGCAGACCGCCGAATGACCGACTCGACCGAGAGGCCGTTGCCTGCCCGCCTTGCACAGGCGCTGGGCGATGCTTACACGATCGAGGGGGAAATCGGCCGCGGCGGCATGGGCGTCGTGTACCGCGCCCGGGACGAGCGCCTGCAGCGCCGCGTCGCGATCAAGGTCCTTCCGCCCGAACTGGCCTTCCAGCAGGACATCCGGCAGCGCTTCACGCGCGAGGCACAGACGGCGGCGCGCCTCGCGCACCCGCATATCGTGCCGATCCACGACGTCGGCGAAGGCGAAGGCCTCGTCTATTTCGTCATGGGGTACGTGGACGGGGAGTCGGTCGGCGCCCGGATCAAGCGGCGCGGCCGGCTCCCGGTCGAGGAAGCTCGCCGCATCATGCGGGAAACGGCGGACGCGCTGAGCGCCGCCCATGCCGTCTCGGTCATCCACCGCGACATCAAGCCGGACAACATCCTCCTCGAGGGCACGCGCGGCCGGGTCATGGTCACCGACTTCGGCATTGCCAAGGCGCTGTCGTCGACGTCGGGCGCGACGCTCACCGTCGTGGGTGTCGCGATCGGCACGCCGCAGTTCATGAGCCCCGAGCAGGCCGCGGGAGAGCGGGAGATCGACGGCCGCTCCGACCTCTACAGCCTGGGCATCGTGACCTACCAGATGCTCGTGGGCGAGCTGCCGTTCACCGCGCCGACCGTAGCCGGCATCCTGATGAAGCAGATCACGGAGCCCGCGCCTGACCTGAGGCTTCGGCGGAGCGACATACCGGAAGACCTGGCGCTCGCGGTGCTGCGTTGCCTCGAGAAGGACCCGGAGAATCGCTGGCCCACGGCGGACGCCTTGCGCCGCGCGCTCGAGAGCCGGGTGGTGACCGGATACCAGCCCACGGGTCTCGGCTGGCGCGCCGCACGCCCCCCGGCGGGAGGCACGGCGCGCTCGGCCACGGCCCGCCCCGGCGCCGGCTCGGCCCGGCAGGAAGTGCGGAACCGGGTGCGCGGCGAGGGACTCGTGCCGGCGGTTCCGCGCCCGCTCTCGCCGCGTCCGCTCTCGCCGCGAGATCCCATGGCGCCGCGCGCGTCGTGGGAATCACGCCGTCCGCGTCATCGCGACCAGGACACGCCGCTCCCCGATACGGGCGAGCCGAAGATCGTTCAGCGAGTGCGCGCCCAGTTCGCAAGCTGGGCGGCTGTGTCGGTCGGCTGCCTCGGCATCAACGTGGCCACCGGTCTCGACGCGCCGTGGTTCCTCTTTCCGACGTTCGGCATGGGAATCGGCCTGCTCAAGAACTACGCGAAGCTCTGGCAGGCGGGCTACAGCTGGCGCGACGTCCTGAGCCGCCCTTCCGCACCTGACGCGGTGGAGACGAAGATGCGGGTCGGCGCCGGCGGCAAGCTGCCGCGCCAGCTGCCGCTCCCCAAGCGAGACGAATACGGCCTGCACTACCAGGAAGTGGAGCAGGTGTACAAGGACCGTCAGGCGATCCTCCGGCGCTACGAGAAGCTCGCGCCGTCGGTGCGGAAGGATCTGGCCGACATCCACGAGACGGTGGACGGGCTCTACCATCGCGCCAGCGAGCTCGCGCGCACGCTGCACCTGATGGACACCGACATCCAGGGCGAGGGCGACATCGCCCGGATCGACGAGAAGCTCGCGGCGCTCCAGGCGGATGCGGATCGCGAGCAGCACGCGCGCCAGATCGACCTCCTCGAGCGGCAGAAGCGCACGCTCACCGGCCTCATGGCGCAGCGGAGCCAGGTGGCGAACAACCTGGAGTCCTGCGTGCTGGCCATGCAGAACCTGCGGCTCGACCTCCTCAAGCTCACTTCGTCGAACGTGGCGGAGGTGATGAGCGACATCACCCAGGCCACCCAGCAGGCCCGCGCGCTGAGCCGCAACATGGACCACGCGATCGAGGCGGCGGCGGAGATCCGGGAGGCGATGAGGTAGGTCGAAAGGTCGGAACGTCGGAATGCCGCGAAGCGAGAGGCCCTGCCGGTTTCGAACCAGCAGGGCCTCTTCGTGTTTCCGACGTTCCGGCGTTCCCTACCTCTTCACCAGCTCCACCCGCCGGTTCTGCCGGCGCCCTTCCGGCGTCGTGTTGGGCGCGGCCGGCTTCGTGTCGCCGAGGCCGGCGGTCTCGACGCGGGCGGCATCGATGCCCTTGCTCACGAGATAGGTCTTGACGGCCGCGGCGCGCTGCTCGCTGAGGGCCTTGTTCGTCGCGGCGTTGCCGACGTTGTCGGTGTGCCCCTCGATCGTGAGCCTGAGATCGGCATGCCTGGTGAGCATGTCGGCGATCTCCTCGAGCGTGGGAGTCGACTCGGGCTTGATCCGGTCGCTGCCGGTATCGAAGAGGATGCCCTGGGTGGCCACCCGGCCGTCGGCCGAGAGGGCGTCGTACAGCTCGCGCCCGCCCGCGTTCACCCGGACATCGGCGATCATCCGGGGCTGCTCGGCGCTCCAGCCGTTGAGGTAGACGTAGATACGGTTGGACCGGCCCAGCTTCGCATTGGGCACGTTGAGCGCGCGCTTCTCGTTCGCGTACAGCTTGAGATAGTCGCCGTCCACCGCGATACGGATGCTGACGGGCGTCTCACTGGTCCTGAGGCCGAGCGAGCCCTCGCCCTGGATGGCACCCGAGCGGAGATAGGCGCTGTGGGCGTTGATCTCGATGCGGTGCTCGCTGCCGCTCGTGGTATCCGCGAAGGCGATCTGCATCGCGTTGCCGTGGCCCCAGAGGTCGAACTCGAGGGTGAAGCGTTCGGGCAGTGTCTCGGGGAGGTTGATGAGGAACTCGCCGCTCTCGCCCCGCAGCCACCGCCGGCCTTCCCACTCGACGATCTCCATGTTGCCGCTCTTGAACTCGAAGCGGCGCGGAAAGTTTCCGACGCGATCGGCGGTGAAGTCGTCGGCGAAGATGACCCGCTCGCCCGGAACGAAGTCGTAATTGGCCCACGCGCCCGTGCC
>JBLNHD010000063.1:0-9857 GCA_050268825.1 Gemmatimonadota bacterium | reverse complement strand
GGCCGTGAGCGGCGCATCGTGCTTGAGATGGTAGGTCGCGTGCTCGCCGACGATATTGACGATGCCGGAGCGGGCCTTCTTCGCGTTGTGCAGGTTCGCGAGCCCGTTGCCGAGCCCGGGGCCGAGATGGAGCAGCGTGCATGCGGGCCGGCCGGTTATGCGGTAGTAGCCGTCCGCCGCGCCGGTCACCACGCCCTCGAAGAGCCCGAGCACGCAGCGCATGCCTTCCACCTTGTCGAGCGCGGCGACGAAGTGCATTTCGGACGTTCCGGGGTTGGTGAACCAGACATTCACGCCGTTCGCGACGAGCGTGCGGACGAGGCTTTGCGCGCCGTTCATGGCTCGAACCCCACACATGGATTTGGGCAAGGTTACCGCGGCGCTGCGCCATCGGGCAATGGCGACCCCAACTTGGCGGAACGCTGGCGGTGGCGCTGCTCGACGGCGCGTTCGCAGCGGCGCGCGCGGCCGGGCACGGGCGCTCGCCGCTGCAGCCGTTCCGCGCCGTGGCCGCGGGCCTCCTCGGGAGCGATGCCTTTCGCGGCGGAACGCCCACCGCGCTCCTCGGCATCGCGCTGCACGTGGGGATCGCGGCGTGCGTCGTCGCGACGTACCTCCTCGCGAGCCGGCGGCTGCACGTGCTGGTGCGCCGGCCGCTCGCCTGCGGGGCGCTCTACGGGCTCGCGGTCTACACCGTGATGTATCACGTCGTGATTCCGCTGAGCGCGCTGACTCCGGGGCCGCGCTCGCTCGCGGAGACGATCCCTGCGCTCCTGATTCACATCGGCGGCGTCGGCATTCCCGCGGCCCTCGCCGCCCGCGCGACCCGCTTCCCCGTGACCTGGCCCGCCCGGCCCCCCGCCCGGCGCACCCTCCATCTCTCCGACACCGCGTCCCCCACGCCCGGTGTGTCCACGTCGTCCGCCTCGTCCGCCGCGTCCGCGGATCCACCACTCTCCCCCTGACCCCTATGCCCGTCTACTACATCGGCGCCTACGACATCGACGATCCGGTAGCCTACGAGGCATACGCGCCGGTGGTCCTCGCGCTCCTGCCGAAATACGGCGGCGAGCTGCTCGCGGCCGACACCGCGGCGTACGCCGTCGAGGGCCGGCCGAAGACGATGAACGCCATCATCCGCTTTCCCTCGCGCGATGCTGCGCTCGGCCTGTACGGGGATCCGGATTATCAGCCAGCCAAGCGCCTTCGCCATCGGTCCACGAGCAACATCACGATGGTGATCGTCGATGCGATCGGCGCATCCGGGAACGACGCCGCATCCCGCCTGCCTGCTGGCGCCGGCGACGGTTGAGGACAACCTTTCCGGATGCCCGCAGACACCGCCCGCCTGCCGCACGCGGCGTCCGCCGCGTCCGCCGAGTCCGCCGATCCGCTCGCTCGCGGCTCCCCGCGGGTCCGGCGCGTGCTCATCGTCTTCGCGATCTGGACCGGGTGGGGGCTCTGGTCGCTGCACCAGCGGACGCTCGCGGCGATCCTGACGGGGACGCCCGCGCCTGCGCGCGCCAACCCCTGGCAGCTCACGATGGCAAGCGCCTGGTTCTGGGCGCTGGCGACGCTCGCGGTCATGGCCGTCGCGCGGCGGATCCGGAGCCGGATCGCGTCCGGGAGCGGGAGGATTGCGGCGCACGTCGCGGCCTTCGCCGCGCTGCACACGATCGACGTGACGGTGTACTGGCTCGCCTCCCGGCTGATGGGGGCGGAGCCGAGGGCGTGGCTGCCGCTCCTCTTCTCGCTGCTCACCTTCAACGCGCTCACCTACACCGCCGTCGCCTTCGCCACGACGGCGCTCGACGCGGCGGCGGCGCTCCGGGAGCGGGCGACGCGGGAGGCGCGGCTCGAGGCGCAGCTCACCTTCGCGCAGCTGCACACGCTGCGCGCCCAGCTGCAGCCGCATTTCCTCTTCAATGCGCTCAACGGGATCTCGTCACTGATGCACACCGACGTCGAGCGCGCCGACCGGATGCTCGCGCGGATCAGCGAGCTGCTGCGCGCCGCCATCGAGACGGCGCCGATCCCCGAGGTGCCGATCGGCGAGGAACTGGCGTTCGCGGCGCGCTACCTCGACATCGAGAAGATGCGCTACGGCGACCGCCTGGACGTAATCCTCGACGTGCCGGCGGACGTCTCGGGCCTGCTGGTGCCGAACATGCTGCTGCAGCCGCTGCTCGAGAACGCGGTGCGGCACGGCGTGGCGCCGCGTGCGCGGCCCGGCGCCATCCGCCTCCGGATCCGCCGCCAGGGCGACGCGCTCGTGATCGCCGTGCGGGACACCGGCCCCGGCTTCGGCCCCGACACCCCGGACGGGACGGGACTGCGCATCACGCGCGAGCGGCTCGCCTCGCTCTACGGGCCGGGAGAGCGGCTCGCGTTCTCGACCGACGCGGAGGGCTTCGAGGCGCGGGTGACGCTTCCGTGCCGGGAGGTCCGGCGGTGAGGGTGCGCTGCCTGATCGCCGACGACGAGCCGCTCGGGCGGGAGCGCATCGCAGGACTGCTGCGCGGGATTCCGGAGGCGGAGATCGTGGGGCTCTGCGCCGATGGCGCTGAGGCGCTCGAGCTGGTGGAACGGGAGCATCCCGACCTCCTCTTCCTCGACGTGCAGATGCCGGAGCTCGACGGCTTCGCCGTAGTGGCCGCGATCCCGCCCGAGATCATGCCGGAGATCATCTTCGTCACGGTGCACGACCAGTACGCGCTCCGCGCCTTCGAGGTGCACGCGCAGGACTACCTCCTCAAGCCGTTCGACCCCGACCGCCTCGTCGCGGCCTTCGCGCGCGCGGCGCAGCGCATCACGGGCTCGCGCGAGCACGCGCGCGAGGCCCGCCGGCTGCGCGCCCTCGTGGACGACATCGAGCGGCGACGCACCCGCCGGACACGGGTGCCGGTCCGGTCGGAGCGCGGCGTCCGCCTCCTGCCGGTCGGCGAGATCGACTGGATCGAGGCCTCCGACAACCATGTGCTGGTGCATGCCGCGGGCGAGGCCCACCCCATCCGCCAGACGCTCCAGGCGATGGAGGAATCGCTCCCGCCGGCCGACTTCATCCGGGTGCACCGCTCGGTAATCGTCAACGTGACCCGCATCCGGGAGATCCGGCCGTGGGGCAGCGGCGAGTACGTGCTCGCGCTGCGCGACGGCTCGGAAGTGCGGACGAGCCGGAGCTACCGCGGCCGGCTCGAGGCGCTGATGCGCTGACGGCACCGCCGCACCGCGCACGCATATAAGGAAAGGACCGAAGGATGACCACTGCAGGCACCTCTCCCCGCATCCGCGACCGGCGCTCCATCACCGGCAGCGGCGAGCGGATGATTCACGCAAACGGCGTCGATCTCTGCATCGAGACCTTCGGCGACGCGGCGCACCCGGCAATCCTCCTCATCCACGGTGCGTGCGCCTCGATGCTCTGGTGGGAGGAGGAGCTCTGCCGGTGCATCGCGGCGCACGACCGGTTCGTGATCCGCTACGACAACCGCGACACCGGCCGCTCGACGACGTACCCGCCGGGTCGGCCCGGCTACACGCTCACCGACATGGCCCGCGACGCCATCGGCATCCTCGATGCCCTGGGGATCGCGCGTGCCCACGTCGTGGGGCGCTCGATGGCCGGCGCGATCGCGCTCGTGCTCGGCGTGGACCATCCGGATCGGGTGGCGTCGCTCACCTTCGTCGCGACGACGCCGGGAGGGGAGACGCTGCCGCCGATGTCGCCCGAGTTCCTGGAGGTGACATTCCGGAGCGTCGACCCGGCCGATCCGGAGGCCGTGGAGGCGTACGTGCTCGATCTGGCGCGGGTATACGCGGGCGGATCGCCCTGCTTCGACGAGCAGGGAACGCGGGAACTCATCCGGCGCGACATGGCGCGCAATGCGAGCGCGGCATCGACCCTCGCCAACCACTTCGCGATCGAGTTCGACGGCCCGCTCCTGGGTGGGTTCGCCGATCTTCGCGTGCCGACGCTCGTGGTGCACGGCGGGCGCGATCCGGTCTTTCCCCTGCCCCACGGCGAGGCGCTGCGCGACGCGATCGCGGGAGCGGAGCTGCTCGTGCTCGACGATGCCGGGCACGACCTGCCGGAACGGTACTGGGATGTCTTCGCGGAGCGCCTTGCCCGGCATACCGCAGAGGCATGAGGGGGATGCGCCTGCTATGGCGCCATCTTCCCGCCGAGCCGTTCCGAGTCCTCGTATGCGCCGTGACTCCGTGGTTGCGGGTCCGACCCGTGCGCCGGCCCGCCGCCGCACGCCCAGACCACCGCAACGACATCGAGCGCGACGCGCCGCTCCGACCATTCCTCCACGGTGCCGCCGCCCGTTCCGGATCCCTTCGCGAGCCGGGTGCGGTTGAGCGCCGCCGGGATCGGCGTCACGACGATGGCATTCGCGCCCATCTCCGCCGCGCTCCTGCGGGCGTCCTCGACGAGATCGTCCCGCGCGCCGCGCGAGAGCTCGCCGGACCGCTCGATGGTAAATCGCGCAATGGAAACGTAGGGACGCTCCGGCTCACGGCTCAGGAAGACCTGGACGGCAGCCGGTGAGACGGGCGCGAGTCCGTTCGCGGCCGGCTGGTGGGACGCGGCGCATCCGGTGATCAGGAGGTACGCGGCAATGCTGATCTCGACTCGTGACATGGCTACCTCGCTCTGCCTGGCGTTTGACTGACGTCGTGCAAGGCAAGGTCGGCTTTGCGGGCAGCGCGAAACATCGGCCGAAAGGCCGGTCGTGTGGCGAGGCGCGAGTGGAGATCTGCCGATCGGGAGAGGTCAGCGGGCGTTCCAGGCCCAAACCGCGATCCCGACCCGGTTCCTGACGCCCAGCTTGCGCTGGATGTTGGCGATGTGGGTCTTGGCGGTGCCGGCCGAGATGTTGAGGCCGACGCCGATCTCGGCGTTGGAGAGGCCCTGCGCCACGAGACGCGCGACCTCGATCTCGCGCCCGGTGAGCGGCTCGCCGCCGGGCGCGTCGAGTTTCGGCGAGGTCTCGCGAAGATGCTGCAGGAGTCGCACCGTGACCGAGGGGCTGATCAGCGCGTCGCCGGCCATGGCGGCGCGGATCGCCTCGACGAGGAGCGTGGGGCCGGCTCGCTTCAGGAGGAAGCCGCTGGCGCCGTTCCGGAGCGCAGCGTAGACGTACTCGTCGAGGTCGAAGGTGGTGACGACGATGACGCGGAGCGGCTCCGCCACGTCGGGGCCGGCGAGCGCGCGCGTGAGCTCGAGCCCGTCCATGCGCGGCATGCGGATGTCGGCGAGCACCACGTCGGGGCGGAGCTGCCGCGCGAGCATGAGCGCCATCGCCCCGTCCGGCGCCTCGGCGACTACGCGCATGTCGGGCTGCGAATCGATGATGAGCCTGAAGCCGTGGCGCACCATCTCCTGGTCGTCGGCGACGAGCACGCGAGTCGTCACCTTGCCCCCTCCCCCGCCGGTAGCGGAATCGCCGCGCCGACGATCCATCCGGCCGGCTCGCCGCTCCCGAGCGGACCGGCGTGGAACGAGCCGCCGAGCGACTCGACGCGCTCGCGCAGCGCGATCAGCCCGGAGCCCGTCCCTCGGGGGAGCGCACCGCTGCCGGCAGGAGACTCGTCGCGCACCTCCACGGTCACGCCGGCACCGCGCGCCGCTTCCCGCCGCTCGATGCGCACCACGACCCGCGTGGCCGACGGCGCGTGGCGGCGCACGTTCGTGAGGGCCTCGAGCACGACCCGATACATGGCGTCCGCCACCGGGGCCGGAAGCGCCGGCTCGAGGCGCCGGTCGATGGCGAGCTCGACCGGGGTGCCGTCGCCCGCGGCGAAGCGGCGCGCGAGCGCGGCGATGTCGGCCAGGCGCGCGCCGCGGATCGGAGCGTCGGCCGGCTGCGCGAGCTCGCCGAGCATCCGCACGGTGCGATCGAGCGACCCGAGCGCGTGCAGGCCCGCCGCCTCGACGCGCCGGAGGGCGGTGACGGCGGCGGCCGGATCGCGCCTGGCCACGAGCTGCGCGGCCTGCGCCTGCACCACCATGCCGGTGACGTCGTGGGCGACGAAGTCGTGCAGGTCGCGTGCGAGCTCGAGGCGCTGCGCCCGCCGGGCCTCGGTGACGGAGCGGGCCCGCTGGTAGTCGAGGAAGCGGAGATAGAGTCCGAGGCCGATCGCGCTGACCGCTCCGGACGCCCACATCAGCGCTGCTCCCGACGAGGCGGCGACGCCGGCCGGCGTCGCGACGCGCAGGATCATCACCAGCTGCGCCGCGGCGAGCGCCGCCCCGCCGGCCATCGCCCAGCGGGCGGGAGAGAGACGGACCGCCGCCACGAGCAGGAGGAGCACCGCGCCCATCTCGGCGAGGAGCCAGATCGCCTCGCGCGGCGTGTCGCCCGAGTAGTGGGTGAGGCTGAGCAGGATGGATGAGGCAGCTACGCCGAGGCCCGCCGCCTCGAGGGAGCGCCCGCCGCGCAGCCAGCCGCCGCCGAGCGCGGTGACGGCGGTGATGGAGACGAGCGCGACCAGGACGACGGGCAGCGCGGCCGGCGGGCCAGTCCGCACGACCAGCTCGTTGAACGCGATCGCGCCGCCCACGGCGGCAAGCCCGGCGGCGCCGGCGAAGCGCCGGCGCAGGGGTACGGAACGCATGGGTGCAGACTACGCGCGAGGCGGCGCTTCGTCCATCCGCCGATCGGCAGATGGACCCGTCAGTCAGTCCGCATTCCCGTCGCAGTCGCTATCCACCCCATCGCCAACAATCTCCGGCGCATCCGGATGGATGTCCCCCGCCGCGTCGTTGCAGTCGCCTGCGACAAGGACGTATCCCGGAAACGGCTCGACGATTCCCCCGGGCTGTGTCAGCATGATCAGGAAAGGAGCGGAGTCGTCTCCGAACCCGTCGCCATCGCCGTCCACGTAGGTGATGACCTCGATGCCCTCGTCGATGTTGCCATCGCAGTTGTCGTCGTAGCCGTTGAACAGCTCGTTCGCTCCCGGGAACTTCGCATTGTCCGCATCGTCGCAATCGCTCGCGTCGCCCACGTAGCCCTCGGGCGACGGCGACCCGCTCGGGACCGACACGCTCGCGGCCGGGTCTCCGTACCCGTCCCCGTCGGCATCGGCGTAGTAGGTGTCCGGTGCCGGGCCGAGGATCGTCACGTGCGCCACGCCGGCAATGCCGTTGTACGTCGCGACGATGTCCACGGCACCCGGCAGATGCGCGGTGACGAGCCCGCCGGGCGAGACGGTGGCGCGCGCAGGATTGCTCGTTGCCCACTGGACATCGGGTGAGCCGACGACCGCACCCTCCGCGTCTTCGACTATCACGGCGAGCTGTGCCGTCGTCAGCACGGTCAGGTCGATCTCCGCCGACGCGGGGGACACTTCCACGCTGAATTCGCCGAAGAAGATCGTCAGCGGGACCTGTCCCGACCTCGGCGTGAGCGCGATGGTGAGCGGCGGGTTCTGGCCGCGCTGGACGTCCCGCGTGGCCGCGCCGTCATGTGTCACCTCGCCGTTCGCATCGAAGGCTTCGACGGTGAAGAGACGACTCGAGCCGGGAGGGACGCGGATCGTGCCGCTCGCCGAGCCGTTCTCGACCGGAAGATTGAAGACCGCCGCCAGAGGAAGATCCGGCGCCGAGACGGTGACGACCAGCAGGTCGATCGGCGTATTCGCGACGTTCGCCGACACGCGGATCGACGCGTCTCCGGCGGTGCCGCCCGGCTCGACCGGTTCACTGCTGCAGGCGCCGAGCGCCAGGAGTCCGACGAGCGCGATGCGTCCGGGCAACCGAAGCGAGTGCATGTCGTTCCTCGTTGAGTGTCAGGGGATCAGTGGATCGGCTCGACGCCACCGCAGGTGACGGCCGGGAACGGCGGCCCGAATGCAACGTGCAGGTGGACGTTCCGGTCCTCGAGATCGAGATAGGCGAGAAGGTCGTCGGTATCCTCGAGGCTGGGCCCACCCCACGTCACGATCGCAGACCGCAACTCGTCGAGCGGGCGGGCCGCCTCGTAGTCGATGACGCCCCCCCGGCTGGCCAGGGGAAAGGCGGCACCGGTACCCGGCGCCTCGCCGGGCACGGTGAGGTTGGCATCGAGGTTCAGGAGAACCGGGCCGCCGGGATCGCAGCCGCGATTCGCGTGCAGGTGCTGCGGGATGTGCTGCCCCGGCTCGACGCCGGTGGCATGGACCCGCACCCGGAGGTCGCCGCCGACGACATCGATGAAGGCGGCGCCATCCGTGCGGCTCGTGTCGGTCGGCACCAGGCTCGCCTTGTAGAAGCGCAACCCCGACTCGGGATACGTGGGACCGCCGCCGCAGGCGGCAAGGGCCACCGGCAGCGCCACGCGCGCGACTGCGGAGCGAAGGAATCGGTGGCCCATGCCCGACGCCGGGCGAGTCCTACAGCTCGCCGCAGTTGACCGCCGGGTACGGCGGACCGAAGGCGACGTGCATGTGCACGTTCCGGTTCTCGAGATCGAGGAACTCGAGGAGCTCGGCGTCGCTCGTCAGGGCCTGCGCGAACCAGGTGTTGACCGCGGCACGGAGGTCTTCGAGCGAGCGGGTGGCCTCGTAGTGGAGGACGCCGCCCTCGTTCGCGCGCGGGTACGCCACACCCACCCCGGGGGCCTCGCCGGCCACGGTCAGGTTCTCGTCGAGGTTGATGAGGATGCCACCGCCATCGGCGCAGCCGACATTGCGGTGGATGTGCTGGGGGATCCGCTCACCGGCGGCGACGCCCACCCCATGCGTCCGCACTCGCAGGTAGCCGCCGACCACCTCGACGAAGACCATGCCCCGGGCGGTGTGGTCGCCCATCGGGTCGAGCTGCACTCTATAGAAGAGGCGGTCGCGGGCGGCGCCCGGGTCGCCCGGCATGCCGGCGGAGACGGCGGCGTCCATCGCAGGGGCCTCGGCGGCCGGGGCCGCGCGGGTGACGGGAGTGGGGTCGGTCGGGATGTCGGTGCCGCAGGAAGCGAGGACCGGAAGGGCGGCGATGACGAGCGTCGCCGCGCCGATGTTTTTCGGGTGCATTGGGGGTCTCCATGAGCTGGTGAAGGGCTGGTTCAATCGAGGCGCCACCCGGCGGATCCGGGGCCGCGCGATATATTGAGCGAGACTGCTGAACCCTCTCTTTCCTGGCGATGAACCGCCTCTGAACCGGCCCGAATGACCCAGCTCCGCCTTTTCGGAACGCCTGCGCTGGTGCGGGACGGAGGCGCCGTCGTGACGGGCCGGCCCGCGCAGCGGCACCGGATCGCGCTCCTGGCCCTCCTCACCCTCGCGCCGGACCATCGCCTCTCGCGCGACAAGCTGATCGCCCTTCTCTGGCCGGAGGCCGACTCCGGGCGGGGCCGGTCCCTCCTCAGCGCCTCGGTCTACGCCCTCCGCGCCGCGCTGGGAGATGCGGCGCTGGTCTCCCAGGGCGACGACCTCAGGCTCGATGGCGGGCTCGTGCCGTCCGACGTCGCGGCGTTCACCGCAGCCGTGCAGTCGGGCGACCACGAGCGGGCGGCGAGCCTGTACGCGGGGCCCTTCCTCGACGGGTTCTTCCTGACCGGGGCGGAGGAGTTCGATCAGTGGGTGGGGCGCGAACGGCAGCGGCTGGCGGCGCACTACGGCAAGTGCCTGACGGGCCTTGCGGAGGCGGCAGAATCGGCAGGAGACCACGCGGGGGCCGTGGAGCGCTGGCGTGCGCGTGCGGCGCTCGATCCCTTCGACTCCCAGGTGGCGCTCCGGCTGATGCGCGCGCTCGACGCGAGCGGCAACCGGGCAGGCGCGATCCAGCATGCCGGCGAGCATGCGCGGCTCCTGCGAGAGGAGCTGGGGGTGGAGGCGGACGAGGTGGTGGCGACGGCGGAGGGGATGCGGAAGGGAGG
>JBLNHD010000062.1:0-3498 GCA_050268825.1 Gemmatimonadota bacterium | reverse complement strand
CGATCAGGGCGGACGCGTGCGCCGCGTCCGCCCTGATCGCCGCGTCCGCCGTGTCCCCTACCCCTCCCGCACCCAGCGCACCACGTCGCGGAAACTCGCCTTCTTGCCGTAGCTGAGGATCCCCACACGATAGATCCGCGCTGCAACCCAGACGACGGCCAGAATGCCGAGGATCATGGCCACGGTCGAGGCGAGCAGTTCGGTCCACGGCAGCGGCGCGAAGGAGTAGCGCACCGGTGTCACGAACGGCGCGACGAACGGCACGAGGCTCAGGGTTCGCGCGAGCGTTCCGGCCGGCTCGCTCAGGAGCGCGAACATGCAGAAGAGACCCGCCGCGATGAGCAGCGTGATCGGGGTGTGCGACTGCTGCGTCTCCTGCACCGTGCTGCACATCGAGCCGACGGCCGCGTACGCCGCCGCGAAGAAGAGGAACCCGAGGCTGAAGAAGACGAGGAACACCGCGAGCATGTCCGGGCTCACCGCGGGCAACGGCAGGTCCGACACCGTGGCGGGCGATGCGCCGAACATCGCCGCGATCGTGCCGCCGAACGTGGTGAGCACCATCGCGGTGCCGGCCCAGATCGCGATCTGCAGCAGCGCCACCAGCCCGACCCCGACCACCTTGCCAAGCAGCATCTGGAACGGTGTGAGGCTCGAGACGAGCACCTCCATGATGCGTGAGGTCTTCTCTTCCACCACCGACGACATCACCTGGATCCCGTAGAGCAGCAGCGCGAAGTAGAGCATGAACGACATGACGTACGCGAGAAGGAACGATGCTTCCCCGCTCTCGCCCGTGACGCGGCCCTCGCTCACCTTGAGCGTCTGGAAATCGATGGGGCGGAGCGCCCGCATGACGACGATGGGGTCCACCCCCGCGCCGGTGAGCCGGGCCGACTTGACGAGCGGATCGAGCGCGCGCCGGAGCGCCCCCATGTCGGCCGGGCTTCCCACGTTGACGCCGAGATACTGGATCCGGCCGCTCGCGAGCGTCGTGTCGTCGATGATGAGCACGCCGTCGAGGCCGGGCGACTCGGCGTCCCGCGTCCTGCCCGTCAGCGCCACGAGCGAGTCCCGGGTCCGCCCGAGTGATCCGGCGTCCACGGCGACGTGCGTGACGCGATACCTCGGACGGGTGCGCGCCACGCTATCGCGCATCTCGCTCCGGAGCCGCTCCGCCGTGAGCCGGCCGAAATCGCCGGGCGCCGCGTCGAGCACCACGATGCGCTTCGGCGCCGTCTCCCGGCGTGAGAGGAGGATCGGAAGCACGAACATGAAGCCCATGAGCAGCGGGCCGAGGACCGTGCCGATCACGAAGGCGCGCGTGTGCACGCGCGTCATGAACTCCCGCCGCACCACCGCGAGGATCTTATGCATGGGTCACCTCCGCAACTGCCGTCGCGGCGCCGGGCCCGACCTTCGCGATGAAGATGGATTCGAGCGAGGGCTCGACGACGGCGAACTGCGAGAGCCCGACGTCCGCCGTCACGAGCGCGCGCAGGAGTCGCTCGCCATCGGCCGCCGGCGCCAGCTCCACTTCGGCACTCGTGCCATGGTCGTCGGCGCGGAGGACGAGTGTGCGGTCGTGCAGCACGCGCCGCGCAGCCTCGCGATTGCGCGTGAAGGTGAGCCGGACGTGCCGCGCCCCTGCCTCACGCCTGATGTCCGCGATGGCCCCGTCCACCACCTTCTCGCCGCGCGCGATGATCACGATGCGATCGCACATCCGTTCCGCCTGTTCCATGATGTGCGTCGAGAAGAGGACGGTCCGGCCCTCCCGCGCGAGCTGGATGACCACGTCCTTCATCACCTTGCTGTTGACCGGATCGAGCCCGCTGAACGGCTCGTCGAGTACGATCAGCTCGGGATCATGCAGCAGGGTGCCGATGAACTGCACCTTCTGCTGCATCCCCTTGGACAGGTCCTCCACCCGGTGGCGGGCCCAGTCGGCCAGGCCGAGCCGATCCAGCCAGGCGCGGGATCGGGTCCGCGCATCCCCTCGGCCGAGACCCTTGGTCTCGCCCAGGAACGTGAGGTGCTCGAGCACTTCCATCTTGCGGTAGAGGCCGCGCTCCTCGGGCAGGAACCCGATCCGGTCGGCGTGTGCGCGTGAGGCCGGCTCGCCGAAGAGGGTGATCGACCCCTCGTCCGGCATCAGGATGTTCATGATCATCCGGATAGTGGTCGTCTTGCCTGCGCCGTTCGGACCCAGGAGCCCGAAAATGCCGCCGGCAGGAACCGTCATCGAGAGGTCTCGGACCGCCGTGTGGCCGGCAAAGCGCTTCACCACCCGGTCGAGCCGCAGCACGGGATCAGCCATCGCCGCTCCTGATTGGTGATTCTCGGACGTTGCGCGCCCTCCTACGTGGAGGGAGTCAGGGGGGTTTCCCCCGGGGGTTTCGCCGCCGAAGCCCGATTCGTATTATGGCGAATGCCTTACCGGATCCGGATCGATCGGGAGCTGTGCAGCGGGTACGCCGAGTGCGTCGGCCTCGCACCTGAAGTCTTCGAGCTCGATACCCGGGAAAAGTCCATCGTCGTGGACCCCGAGGGCACCGACGACGAGACCATCCTCGACGCCGCCCGCGCCTGCCCGGTCGACGCCATCATCCTGATCGACGAGTACGAAGAGCAGGTCTGGCCGGCCTAGCCCGGCAGCGCCCATGCCTCCCGACTCCCCTGATGCGGCGCGGGTGCGGGTCTTCCCGCCCGGCGTTCCGCTCATCACCATTCTCTCCGGTCAGGTGCTGCAGCGATTCTGGCCAATCGGCCAGTCGCTCGAGCTTCCGGCGATCGTCCGCTATGGCATCGGAGGGACGATCGTAGCGGGGGCTGTCCTTGGCCTCGGATTCCGCGCGGTTCGCACGATGCGCGCTACGGGTCAGGACGAGAACCCGTGGAAGCCCACCCCGAGCATCATCGAATCCGGTCCCTACCGCTTCACCCGCAACCCGATGTACCTGCAGCTGCTGATTGTCTGCGTCGGGTTCGCCATCCTTCTGCAAACCCCCTGGATTCTGATTCTGACTCCGCTGGCCGCGTGGGTACTTTACGCGCTCGCGATCCGGCCCGAAGAGGAATACCTCGAGCGGAAGTTCGGCGAGCAGTATCTCGCCTACAAGCGCCGGGTGCGGCGCTGGCTCTGACGGGATTCCGGGGGATCCCGGACCGGAACCTTCCTGCGACGGCCGTTGTACCGACTCATTGGGGCATAATGAATCGACCGGTTGCCGGAAGGAGGGTTCTATGGGAAGCGCTTCGGTTCAGGGAAGGCTCTGGGGTGCGCAGGCGCGGGAGTTCGCGGCCCGCCTCGAGCAACTCACCTTACCGCTGTATGGAGCCGTCCTCGATGCCGCCAGGGTCCAGGCGGGTGTGCGGCTGCTCGATGCCGGATGCGGGGCCGGGTTGCTCGCGCTGCTCGCTTCGCTCCGCGGGGCGGAGGTGGCCGCGTGCGACGCCTCGGAGTCACTTCTTGCGATTGCCCGTCAGCGACTTCCT
>JBLNHD010000061.1:0-4336 GCA_050268825.1 Gemmatimonadota bacterium | reverse complement strand
CACCTCCTCCGCCTCCCGTACGCGCCCCTGCTCTTCGAGGATTCGAGCCCGGAGGAGGTGTGCCTCGCCGGCTACCGGCGAATCGGGAAAGTTCCGCGCGCTCCGGGTGAGCAGCTCGTACGCGCGGTCGAGGTCGCGCGCCGGCCCCTCGAGGAGGCGCCTTCCCTCCTCGAAGTCCGCCCGCCAGCGGCGCGCCTCGTCGCTCATCCGCTCGGCTTCCTGCGCGGTGCGGAAGGGCTCGAGCGGGGGCACGCTTTCCTTCGGGCGGATGGGCGGGACCTGCGCGGCAAAGAAGTCGGCGAGGGCGCGGACGTAGGCTTCGGCCTCGCGCCGGTTCCAGGCGGGGTCGCGGAGGCGGCGCTCCTCTTCCGGGTTGGTGAAGAAGCTCGCCTCGCCGATGACGCCCGGAATGCCGTACGAGTGCCGCAGCACCGCCGTGCCCGAGCCGGCGAAGATCACGTGGTCGGAGACGACCGACGCCTCGGCCCTTCCCTCGAAGAGCGCGTCGGTGAGACGCCGCGCGAGATGCCGCGCCAGCGTGACGCCGGCCGCGTTCGCCGACGCGTAGCCGTGATAGTAGATGATGGGAAAGTTGACGGCGGGATCGGCGGTGGCGTTGTGATGAATCGAGACGAAGGCGTCGGCCGAGGAGTCGCGCGCCAGGTCGGCGCGGGCGCGGAGGGGGACGTCGGTGTCGGCGTCGCGCGTGAGGATGACGCGGGCCCCACGGGCCTCGAGCAGGTCCCGCAGGATCAGCGCGACACGCAGGTCGATCCACTCCTCCCGCTCTCCGCCGGGCCCGACGCGATAGCTGTCGGTGGCGGCGGTGCCGCCGTGCCCCGGGTCCACGACGATGGTGCGGCCCCGAAGCGGGTCACGGTCGCCCCCGCCCGCGCCCGCGCACCCGGCTGCGCCGAGGGCGAGGAGGGTAAGGATGGCGAGGAGCATCACGCGAACCGTCACCGGAGCAGATCTACCCCCAAGTCGTGAGTTACCGCCGGTAATACACTCGCGCCTTGCGACGAACCCTCAACCCCTCTGCGCCCTCCACTCCCTCTGCGCCTCTGTGGTTTCCCCCAACGCTCACCCGATCCCGAAGCCCGTCGAGCAGCGCCTGTGCGATTACATCCCGAACGGCGGCTCGTCGGCCGTGGGCCCGTAGACCGACGGCAGCGGGATGTCGTTGATGCGGAGATAGACCGTGAGCTGGCCCCGATGATGGTACGAGTGATTCAGCAGGATCGACCGGAGCGCGGCGCCGCGCGGAATCGACAGGAGCTCCTTGTCGCCGCGCGTGAGCCGCCAGGGTATCCCGAGGTCGGCGTCGGGCATCCGCCCGAGCTCGGCACGGGCGTACTCCATGCCCTTGTCGAAGGTGGCGAGCAGCGCGTCGGTGCTCTCCGGCGCCGACGGCGGCGGGAGCGCGCCCGGGTCGAAGCTCGGCTGCAGCGTCGCGTAGACGATGCCGTAGGGGAGGCTCGCGAGGTGGTTGGCGAGCTGACCCATCGACATCGAGCGCTCGTGCGGGCGCCAGTCGAACTTCTCCGCGGGCACGCGCGCGAGGACGCGGCGGGTGGCGGGGGCTTCCTGCTCGAGCTCCTGCAGCAGTTCCTTCACGGTGGCCATCGGGTCTCCGGGAATGACGTTCTGATTAACGGCGGCGGCCTAACACCGCGCCGTGGGGAATGCCGGCGGCGTTTCCGCCGTGCGGCCAGGTGCGACCCGCGAACGACAGGCCGGGCGCTGCCGACCCGGGCTCGCCGAAACGGTCGTCGAGCGACAGCGCTCCCGTCGCCGGGTCGAACCGCGCCATGACGACGCGGTTCCGGAGCGCCGCGTAGCCGGTCACCACGACCCGCCGACGATCGGGCGAAAGCGCGATCCAGTGCGGCACGTCGTCGGCGCCGAGCGCGAGGCGGCTCACCTCGCGCGGTCGCGCCGGGTCGCTGACGTCGAGGCTCACGACGGCGCTCCACGCCGGCACCGTCACGAGATAATAGTCGCCCGCCACGACGGGGATGGCGCAGTTGGTCCGCGGCTTCCGCGGAAACGACGCCACCAGCCGCGCCGACGGCGAGTCGCCCTCGAGCCCTTCCATCAGGTAGAGGCCGCACGAGAAGGTCGAGACGAGCACCGTGCGCCCATCGGCGAGCACGCGCGGCTCGGCGGTGAGGCGCGACTCGCCGCCGGCGGGGCCGTCGGGGAG
The DNA here is from genome assembly GCA_050268825.1 of Gemmatimonadota bacterium. GTDB lineage: Bacteria > Gemmatimonadota > Gemmatimonadetes > Gemmatimonadales > GWC2-71-9 > CAMLLJ01. The sequence goes on along the minus strand of JBLNHD010000061.1, from coordinate 2,130 downwards.
CACGATCGTGCGCAGCAGCGCCAGGTCGGAGAGCCGCCAGATCTGCAGCTGGCGCGAGGCGTCGGTGGCGCCGGACATGTCGGTGGTCGTGGTGACGATGCGGTCGAGCGCCGGCACGACGCCCGCGCTGTAGACGCGCGTCTTCGGATCGAGTCCGGGTGCCTCCGCCGAGCGCGAGCGCACGGGGCGGCCGTCGGGCGTGATCTCGACGAGGCCGCCCGGGTGCATCCCCGCGGAATCGTGCCGCATCTGGAAGGTGGCGAGCACGTTGCCGTTCGGCAGGCGCAGGTAGGAATGGGGGTGCGTGTACCCGTCGAGATCGCCGAACTCGCCGGCGAGGCGCGGCGCCGCGGGATCGGTCGCATCGAAGATCCAGGTGCGCCCGGTCGTGAAGCCGCTCGCGAAGAGGCGGCCGTCGGCGGGCATCTCGTGCTCGGTGTGGTGCGGGCCGTTCGCGCGTCCGGGCACGGGAACGGTGGCGACGAGTCGCCCGTAGCGGCCAGTGCCCGGCTCCTCGGTGACGTCCACGACGGCGAGGAAGTCGGGCGCGGCCGAGTCGGCGGACGCGGTCCAGAGGTAGAGGTAATCGCGCGGCGCCGAGGGTGCCGGCGGCTCGGGCGCGGGGGCCCGGCAGGCGAGGAGCGCGCCCGCGAGCGCGGGAAGGAGATGGATCGTCCGCATGTGACGTCTCCGGATGGGCTTTGGCCCCGGCGCGCGCAGGGCCGTGCGGGAACCGGGCTCGGGGAGTATAACGGAATCAGGGTCGTGACAGGCGAACGTCGCGCGAGCGGAAGTCCGGGCGCCGTTCACCGCGGTGGATCGACCGTTCACCCCGGCGTCGTGCGCCTCGCCCCGCTCCTCTTGGTCGGGGCGCCGCCGTTCCGCAGCTTGTGGCCGGACCGACGAGCCGCGGAGACGAGCGCATGCAGATCACGCCGTACACCATCGACATCCCCGACACCCAGCTCGGCGACCTCCGCCGGCGGCTCGCGGCGACGCGCTGGCCGGCCGAGTCGCACAACGGAAGCTGGACGCGCGGCGTGCCGCAGGCGTACGCGCGCTGGCTCGCCGACTACTGGCTCAACGACTTCGACTGGCGGGAGGAGGAGGCGGCGCTCAACCTGCATCCGCAGTACATGGCGGAAGTGGACGGGCAGCCGATCCACTTCTTCCACGTCCGCTCGCGGCACGAGGAGGCGCTCCCGCTCCTCATGCTGCACGGCTGGCCGAGCTCGAACGTCGAGTTCGCCGGGCTGATCGACCAACTGACCGATCCGGAAGCGCACGGCGGCACGGCGGGCGACGCGTTCCACCTGATTCTTCCCACGACGCCGGGCTTCGGCCTCTCGAACCCGCTCTCCGAAGGGTGGGATGCCGCGCGAACCGCCGCCGCGTACTCCGAGCTGATGCAGGCGCTCGGCTACTCGGCGTGGGGCGTGCACGGAGGCGACATCGGCGCCGACATCGCCGGCGAGATGAATCACCTCGGTGACGGGCTCGTCGGCGTTCACGTGAGCACCGACATGCCGTCGCTCCTCTGGTTCGCGCGCTTCACGGGGAGCGACCCGCTCGCGCATCCCTGCCTCACGAACGCGGAGCGCGACGTGATCCGCCGGATCGCCGACCGGACGGCGGAGGATGGGGGGTACCTCGAGATTCAGCGCACCAGGCCGACGACGATCGGGTACCTCCTCAACGATTCGCCGGCCGGACAGCTCGCATGGATCGCGGAGAAGCTCAAGGCATGGACCGGCCAGGGCGACCGGCTTCCCGACGAGACGATCGGGCTCGACTGCCTGCTCACGCTCGTGAGCCTCGCGTGGTTTACGATGAGCGGCGCGGAATCGGCGCAGTTCATCTGCACCAACCTGCACGCGGAGCGGGACTGGGGCCGGCCGGCGTTCGCGCCGGTGGGGATGGCGGTGTTCGGCGCGCGAGGCAATCCGCGCGCGCTGCAGTCGCCGGGCCTCCCGCCGGTGCACTGGAGCGAGTTCGCCGAAGGCGGGCACTTTCCGGCGATGGAGGTGCCGGAGCTGCTGGTGGGGGATCTGCGGCGGTTCTTTGCGCGGGTGAGGGGGGCAGCGAACGCGGCGGACGCGGCGGACGCGGCGGACGCGGCGGACGCGGCGG
>JBLNHD010000060.1:0-7636 GCA_050268825.1 Gemmatimonadota bacterium | reverse complement strand
CGGCCAGCGGGGCGCTGAAGGGCATTCTCGGCGTCGCCGCATCGGCATCTGGCTGCCGTACCAGCTGTCGCTGGAAGGTGAGTTCGGCTTCTCCTCTCCCAAGTCGCGCGCCGGGCCGTCCTGGAGCGTCCGCACATTCACCGGAGCGCTGCTCGGGAACCTCCCGATCGGCAACAAGAGCTCCGCCTATCTCAAGCTCGGTATCGGCACGACGTCGTACGACAACAACCTCTGCCCCGGCAGTACGGTGCTCGGGCCGTGCGGCAGCGCCTCCGGCGTGCTCGGCGGCGCCGGCTTCCGCGTGGGCATCACCGAGACCATCATGCTCCGCCTCGAAGGGCTGGCCACGCGGGCCGGGGACGACGGCGTGCTGAACGTCGGCGGCAGCGCGGGCGTGAGCGTGATGCTCGGCAGCAAGCCGGTCACCGACGCCGATCGCGACGGCGTCTTCGACACGGACGATCGTTGCCCCGATACCCCGCTCGGGACGCTGACGGACGAACGCGGCTGCCCGAGCGACTCCGACAGCGACGGCGTGTTCGACGGCATCGACCGCTGTCCCGCGACGCCCGCGGGCGCGAGCGTCAACGCCGCCGGCTGCCCGGAGGACGCGGACGCGGACAACGTCCCCGACGGCATCGACCAGTGTCCCGGTACGCCCGCGGGCGCCGGCGTCGATGCGCGCGGATGCCCGCAGGATTCGGACGAGGACGGGGTCTCCGATGGTCTCGACCGCTGCCCCGATACGCCGAAGGGAGCGAGCGTGGACCAGCTCGGCTGCCCGGGCGACGAGGACGGCGACCGCGTGCTCGACGGACTCGATCGCTGCCCGCGCACGCCCCCCGGAGCCGCGGTGAATACCTTCGGGTGCCCGCCGGGTGTGCCGGAGGGCAGCACCGGCACCTCCTTCACGCCGGGCTCGCGCCGCATTCTTCCCATCACCTTCGCGCGGCAGAGCGCGCGCCTCCCCGATGCGGCGGGCCCGGTGCTCGATTCGCTCGCGACGGCGCTGGTGGCGCAACCGAACGTCACGGTCGAGATCGCCTCGCACGGCGACGGCACGACGGCGGAGACTCGGCACCTCACCCAGCTGCGCGCCGATGCGGTCCGCCGCTATCTCATTTCGAAGGGCGTCTCGCTGCAGCGCGTCACGGCACGCGGGTACGGTTCCGATCAGCGGCTGACCGGTGGCTCCGACGCCGCGGCCCAGAGCCGCAATCGCCGCATCGAGCTTCGGGTACTCTCGGCGGCCCCGGGTCGATAGATTCGTTGCCGGCCCGCGGACCCGCGGGCCCCGCTTCCGGGGCGGCGCCCCGAACGCCCAGGGCGCCCCGAACCCCGATCCTCCGCGAGCCAGACCTGTGCAGCTCATTCGACGGTGCTTCGGCATCCTGCTTTTCGTCTTTCCCCTGCTCTCCGGCTGCAGCACCCTTTCCGACACGGCCCGCCGCCAGGCCATCGCCGACTCCCTGCGCGCCGACTCGATCCGGCTCGATTCGATCCGGACTGATTCGATCCGCGCGGACTCCATCGCCCGGGCCGACTCGATCCGGGCGGATTCCGTGGCGCGAGCGGATTCCGTAGCGCGGGCCGACTCGATCCGGGCGGCGCGCGCATCGCGCGGCGGGGGCGGCCCCGTCCGCCGCTTCGCGGCGACGGATACCGTCCCCTGGCCCGAGCTGCCGCCGCCGGCGCCCGGTGCGCTGCTGCCGTCGCACCGCATCGTCGCCTATTACGGCAACCCGCTGTCGAAGCGGATGGGCATCCTCGGCGAGCTCCCCCCGGCCGAGATGCTGGCCCGGCTCGAGCAGACGGCGGCCGAATGGGCGGCGGCGGATTCGACGAAGACCGTCCGCCCCGCGCTGCACATGATCGTCACGGTGGCCCAGGCCTCGCCAGGCGCCGACGGCAAGTATCGGTTGCGCATGAGCGACAGCCTGATGGAACGCGTCGCGCGATGGGCGGAGGAGCGTGGGTGGCTCTTCTTCGTGGACGTGCAGGTGGGCCTGAGCGACGTCCGGTCCGAGCTGCCGCGGCTCGTGCCCTTCCTCCGCCGGCCGTACGTGCACCTGGCGCTCGATCCGGAGTTCGACATGTACGACGGCATTCGCCCGGGACGGCGGATCGGGACGATGGACGCCGCGGATGTGAACTACGCGATCGGCGTGCTCGCGGACATCGTGCGCACGGACGGTGTGCCGCCCAAGATCCTCGTGATCCATCGCTTCACCGAGAAGATGCTCACCAACGCCGCCGCGATCCGGAAGGATCCGCTCGTCCAGGTGGTCATCGACATGGACGGGTTCGGGTCTCCGCAGCTCAAGCGCTCGACCTGGCGCGCCGTGGTGCAGCGGGATCCGGTGCAGTACACCGGCTTCAAGCTCTTCTACAAGAACGACAAGCCGATGATGACACCGAAGCAGGTGATCGAGCTGTACCCGTCGCCCGTGTACATCCAGTACCAGTAGGAGAACGTCGCGGCGTGCGCCTGCTCGCGGCCTTCGCACTGCTCCCCTCACTCGCCGGCGCGCAGGAGCCCTGGGCACTCGACTCGCCGGCCGAGGCGAGGCAGACCGGCACCTTTTCCGAGCGCCGGCTCGACGAAAGCTCGGGACTCGCGGCGAGCCGCGCGCAGCACGGCGTCCTCTGGACCCTCGAGGATTCGGGTAATCCCGCCGAAGTGCACGCAGTCGACACTGCGGGCCGAATGCTCGGCAGCTGGCGGATCGAGGGCGCGCGGAACGCCGACTGGGAGGCGCTCTCGCTCGGGCCCTGCGGGACCGCCGCATGCCTCCACATCGCCGATACCGGGGACAACGCCGCGCGCCGCGGCGAGGTCGTCATCTACCGCATTCGGGAGCCGGTGGTCGCCACTCGAGAATCCACCCGTGGAAGGATGCGACATCGCATCCGGAGCGCGGATGTCCTGACCGTCCGGTATCCCGACGGGCCGCACGATGTCGAGGCGCTGGTGGTGACACCGGATGAGGAACTGTTGCTCGTGTCCAAGGGAAGGGACGAGCGGGTCCAGGCCTTCCGGGTCGGCAAGCCTGCCTGGAACGCCGGCCGCACCGCCACCGCAGAGGCGCTCGGCGTGCTCGACCTCCCGCAGGGCGGCATCGCCGACCTCGTCACGGATGCCGCGTTGCATCCCGATGGCCTGACGCTCGTGATCCGGACCTACGTGGCGCTCTACTTCCTCCGCCTCGACGACGACGGCATTCCGCGAGCCGGACCGAAACGGGGCTGTGCCATCCTGGGCCTCGAGCTGCAGGGAGAAGGCGTAACCTGGATCGACGAGTCGACTCTCGCCCTGTCGAGCGAGGCGGCCTACGGCGTCCCGGGGACGCTTTCGCGCGTACGATGCCCGCATCGCTGAAGCAGCGGTGGGGCCTGCCGCTCCTCCTGCTCGGACTCATCGTCGTGCTCGGCCTCGTGGACCGCATTCCGGCCGGCCGCGCCGCGCACACGGCGGAGTGGCTCCCGGCGGACGACGTGACACTGCGAGCCGTACGCCTCGGCGCCGGGGACACGACGCTGGTGCTGCTGCACGGGTATGGCGAGTCGCTGATGTCGTGGCGCGCGGTGGCGGACCGCCTGGGGACCCGGTTTCGCGTGGTGGCGGTTGACCTGCCCGGCTTCGGCGTGAGCGGCAAGCCCGGCGGGGCCTACACGCTCGACGCGATGCACCGCCGCCTGGCCGCATTCATCGCGCGCTGGACCGCGGGCCCGGTGGTCGTGGTGGGGCATTCGATGGGCGGCGAGATCGCGGCCTCGCTCGCGCTGGCGGAATCGCGCATCGTGGCCGCGGTGCTCATCGCCCCGGCCGGGTATGCGATCGCGGAGGTGATCGACTCGCTGCCCCCCGCGGTGGCAGGGCTCGCCGGGGCGGCGACGCCACTGGTGCTGCCGGTCCACGATCCGCAGTGGCTGCGCGAGCCGGACACCCTCGCCGCGTACGATCCCGTGCTCGACAGCGCCTATCGGCAAGCCACCCGCGCGGTGCTCGAGCAATTCGATTTTGCGGCGCTGCGAGGCCGCTTCGCCGCGCTCGGCAAGCCCGTCCTCGTGATCTGGGGCCGGCAGGATCCCACGATCCCGTTCGAGACCGCGGAGGCAATCATGGCCGAGCTCCCGTGCGGCACGCTCGTCCCGATCGACGCCGCCCTGCACCGGCCCCACCAGGCGCAGCCCGACGTCGTGGCCGCAGCGATCGAGCAATTCCTCAACCGGAGGCATCCATGCGAACGCTGAACCTTCTCTTGATCGCGGCCATCGCGTCACCACTGGCCGCTCAGCAGACGGCGCCGAAGGCCCCGGCGAATCGGAGCGCCGCGGATCGCGCCGCCGCCGCCGTGAGCGGTCGCGTGATGCAGGCGCATCTCGAGTTCCTCGCCGACGACCTCCTCGAAGGCCGCGCCCCCGGCACGCGGGGCGGCGACATTGCGGCGCTCTACATCGCGAAGCAGTTCGAGCGCCTTGGCCTCGAACCGGCGGGCGACTCGGGCTCCTACTACCACCGCGTCCCGATCATCTCGCTCGATCCCACCCCGACCCTCACGATTCCGCAATCCGGCACGCCGCGGGCACTCGCCTACCGCGACGACTTCGTCCTCTGGTCGATGCACGACACCGCCGCGGTCGCCCTGTCGGGGGATCTCGTCTTCGCAGGCTACGGCATCGTCGCACCGGAAGCGCAATGGAACGACTACGCCGGAACGGACGTCCGGGGAAAGATCGTCGTTGCGCTCGTCAACGATCCGGGCCTCCAGGACAGCACGATCTTCCGGGGCCGCGTCCTCACGTATTACGGCCGCTGGACCTACAAGCTGGAAGAGGCGGAGCGGCAGGGCGCCGCGGGTATCCTGCTGGTGCACACCACCGAGAGCGCCACCTACCCGTGGGGAACCGTGGCCTCGAGCTGGACCGGACCGCAGGTGCGCGCCGAGCGGCGCGCCGGCCCGCTCAAGGTCGCGGGATGGCTCTCGAGCGAGGCGGCGGCGGCGCTGGTCGGAAGCAGCGACAGCCTGATGCGGCTCATGGCGAACGCCGCGAAACCGGGATTCCGGGCCGTTCCCCTCGGGAAGCGCGCCGAGGCCCGGGTCGAGAGCCGCGTGACTCGATCGGAGACCTTCAACGTGGTCGGCCGGCTTCCTGGCCGTGGCGCCAATGCGGCGGAAGCCGTCATGCTCGGCGCGCATTACGACCATCTCGGCGTCGGGTTGGCCGTGGATGGCGACTCGATCTACAACGGAGCCATGGACAACGCGTCCGGCACCGCGGCCATGCTCGCGATGGCGGAGGCACTCGTCTCGAGCGGCGTGCGTCCGGGGCGGTCCCTCCTGTTCATCGGGTTCGGGGCCGAGGAATCGGGCCTGCTCGGGTCCACGGCCTTTGCCGCGCGACCGACCCTTGCGCTCCGGAACCTCGCCGCGGTCCTCAATACCGACGTCGTGAACGTGCTGGGGCGAACGCGGGACATCTCCGCGCTCGGCATCGACCAGTCGTCGCTGGGCCGTGACTTCACCCGGGCTGCCGAGGCGGAAGGCCTGCGGATCTCGATCGACGAGGACGCGCTTCTGCGGGGCTCCTTCTTCCGATCGGACCACTTTCCCTTCGTCCGCGCCGGGGTGCCGGCGCTTTCACTGCAGTCGGGGGGCATCTTCGCCGACCGGCCCGCCGATTTCGGGCGAAGGCAGGAAGAGGATTACACCGCCAACCGCTATCACCAGCCGGCCGACGAGGTCCTTCCCTTCTTCCGCTACGACGGCGCGGAGCAGGCGATGCGAGTCATCGTGCGGCTGGCGGTTGCGGTGGCGGCCGCGCCGGGCCAGCCGACGTGGAGCGCGACGTCGGAGTTCCGGGAGGCTGGGGCTCGGCGGCTCGGTCGGTGAGCGCCGGCCCGTGCTCGCGAATGCGACTCGGCTGCGTTGACTGTGTGGCCAGTCAGCGTCCTGCAGTTCCTGTTCATGACCGCTAAGGCTTTGTCTCGAAACAACCTCCCTCTGGGGGCGTCGTATCAAGTGGCGCAACTACCAGTGCGGTGATATTATGCGGCGCTTCGCACCCACCATATCGCCCGGGAGCCCCCTCTGGAACTTCCGACGCAGCATCGGATCCCGCTGAGCTGGCTTCTGGCCAATGCCTGCGAGTCGATCCGGTACCGCACCCTCGCCGAGCTGGCCCCTCCCGGGTCGGATCCGGCGGGCGTCCAGGCCGCGCAGGATGCCGTCACCCAATCGAAGGCCGCGCTGGCGGTGGTGAAGCGCCAGAAGGACACCGGCGTCTGGGGCGGCAACCTTCTCGGCCTTGCCGCCTCCGCCAAGGACGGCATCAAGGAAGCCGGGACGATTCCCCAGTACCGGAGGCTCCTGCAACTCGCCTGGCCACCCGGCACCCGGCCGTTCAAGCTTGCCGACCGGCTCCTCTTCCGCCTTCTCTCACGCGACGAAGACCCGGCTCTTCTCTTCGAGTTCCAGAAGGTGGTGAAGACCGAGCCCGCGGCGGCGGAATGGGCGCGCGGCATCATCCGCGAGGCTGCGAGCGCCGCGCTCGCCGAGGCCGGCTACGTCGAGGACCCCCGGCTGCGCGGCTCGGGTCACAAGATCGCCAGCGCGGTCTCCGCCTTCCTGCGCAGCCCGCTTGCGGAGAAGCCGTTCGTCAAGCAGGGCGCCACGATCGCGCTGCATCCCGAAGCCAACCCGCCGAGCTGGTACTCGGTGGCGATGCTCGCCTCGATGCCGAATCTCCGGCGCGAGCGCGCCGGCTTCACGGAGCGCCTGGGCCACTACCTGGCGCAACCCGCGCCGAAGAAGTCGTTCGTGATCCGGCTCGGCAAGAAGGCGGTGAAGCCGCAGCACCTGCTGCTCGGCGATCCGATCGAGGCGGATGCGAAGGGAAACGCCAAGGACATCCCGCTCGCGCTCCATTACATCGAGCTCCTCGCGAAGATGGGCGCGCTGCAGTGGGCCCCGGTGGCCACGAAAGTCCTCCACCGCCTGATCGACGACTGCGACGAGCAGGGCGTCTGGCGCCCCCGGAACCTCCGCTCCACGCCGAAGACCATCAACAAGATCACCTGGCACTACTTTCCGCTCGAGGCGGATGGAAAGTCACTCGAGAGCCGGGAGGCGGACGTCACCTTCCGCATCGCGCTGATCGCCAAGCTGCTCGGGTGGGAGCTCACGTATTCCTGAGCCGGTGAGGAGCCGGACGCGGCGCATCACCCGGGATTCATGGCGCGCATCGACCTGACGCCGTTCGGATTCACTCCGACGGAAAGCCTGGTGTACGAAGTCCTCCTCACCGGGGGGCCCGGCACCGGCTACGCCGTGGCGCGGGCAGCGGGGCTCGCGCGCGCCAATGCCTACAGCGCACTCGAGGCGCTGGTGCAGAAGGGCGCCGCCCGCGCGGATGCCGGCCGGCCGAAGCGCTATCGCCCGGAGCCCCCGGCCGCACTCGTGGCGCGCATCGCGAACCGCCACGGCGAAGCGCTCGACCTCCTCGGATCGCAACTGCAAGGCATCGCCGTGCCCTCCTCCCCCTCGCTCGTCGAGATCGACTCCCCGCGGGCCGCGCTCCAGCTCATCACGCACGATGTGGCCAGGGCGCAGGAGTCGGTCGAGCTGTTCGCGCC
>JBLNHD010000059.1:0-13651 GCA_050268825.1 Gemmatimonadota bacterium | reverse complement strand
CCGATTATTCACCCAGGCGGCAAGACTCCGAAATCCCTGGGGCCCCGAAGGGCTATGTTCGCTGGGGATAAGTATACCCACCACACTGATTTGACGCAACCCCGTGCTCGCCGCCGGGCATGGATTTCGCTATCTTCGGGTATCTATGGGCGTTTCTCCCTCCCAGACCATCGCCTCGCTTCCCAGCGCCTTTGCCACCGCCTGCCGGCTCTCGCGCACGGACGGCGAGCTGTTCGAGCGCTGCCGGGCGGTGCTCGTGGCCCGATTCGGCAGCGAGCGCATCTGGTTCTCGGTCCGCACCGGCGCCGGGGCTTGCCCTCGGGTGGGGCCGGCCGAGGGATTCGACGAGGCCGTCGAGTCGGCGCGGCTGGCCAACGGCGAGACGGAAGTCGTGATCCATGCGGCGCCCGCCGTGGCCGAAGAGATGGCCGGGATCACCATGCCCATGGTGGTGGGCCTGAGCGTGGTGCTCGAGCTCCGGAGCATCCTCCTCGACCGGCAGGAGGCGCTCGACGACGCCGTCTTTCAGCTGCGAGCGCTCAGGCAGGTGGCGCGCCTGCTCTCCTCGGTGCACTCGGCCGACGAGACCGAGCAGCTCATCCTCGATTTCATGGCCGAAGTGTTCTTTGCCTGGTGGGCGTGCCTCTACCGGCCGGTCGGGGATGCGTACGTGCCGAAGGTCTATCGCTCGCTGAACGACCGCACGCCTTCCGAAGCGATGCCGCGCGCGCAGCTCGATGCGGCGCTGCCGGCGGGCAGCGCCTCGAGCGGCGCGGGCGACGTCGCGGTGGCGCGGCACGTGGGTGGCGGCGCCGAGCTGGTGGTGCCGCTCGACGCCGGTGCCGAGCGGATGGCGGTGCTGGTGCTCGGCCCGCGGATCAGCGACAAACCCTATGCCCGCCCCGAGCTGGAGCTCGCGGCCACGCTTTCCTTCGCCGCCGCGATCGCGCTCAAGAACGCCGAGCTCGTCGAGCAGCTGCACAGCGCCGCCACCACCGACGAGCTCACCGGGCTCTACAACCGGCGCGCGCTCGAGGACCGGCTGTCGGCGGAGATCTCGCGCAGCCTCCGCCACCAGGTGCACACGAGCATCCTCCTGGTGGATCTCGACCGGTTCAAGGCCATCAACGACTCGATGGGGCACGCGGCCGGCGACCGCCTCCTCGTGCTCGTGGCCGGCGTGCTGCGGCAGCAGTGCCGCACGCTCGACGTGGTGGGGCGCTTCGGCGGCGACGAGTTTCTCGTCGTGCTGCCGATGACCACGCCCCAGGAGGCGCGCATCTACGTCGGCCGTGTGGAAGAGAGCTTGCGTCAGCTGCAGCGCACGCACCCGGAGTTCGGCACCTGCACCCTGAGCATCGGGATCGCCGACTCGCCGCGGCACGGTACGACGGTGAGCACGCTTCTCGCGGCGGCCGACGCCGCGCTCTACAAGGCGAAGCGCGGCGGACGGAACGCGGTCGAGATCGCGGACGACTGATTCGATGGCGGATCCCGAGTTCATCCTCCTGGGTGACGCGCTCTGGCTCGACTTCGTGAACACTGCCCGGGGGCGTGGACCGGTGACCGACCGCCTCCCCGATGCCGCCGCCTACCACCGATGGGCCAAGGCAACGCGCATCGGATCCGATGCCGATGATACCCCCTTCCCTACCGTCCGCCGCTTTCGAACCCGCCTCATCGAGCTCGCGACCGCGCTCCACGGTGGCGCGTCGGCGCCATCCGCCATCGTCTCGTCCCTCAATCAGCTGCTCGAGCGTGCGGAGGGGCGCGAACAGCTGACCCGGGAAGGCGGCGCCTGGCGGCTCCGGTTCGCGCCGACTGCGGTGCCCGACGGCCTGGTCGCGATCGCGCACTCGGTTGCCACCACGCTGTCCGACGGGGCGGTCGAGGTGCACGAGTGTGCGGCTGACGATTGCACGCTCTTCTTCGCGGTGCCGAAGGGCGCACTCGATCGACGCTGGTGCAGCCTCGAGCCGTGCGGCCGGGAAACCCGCGTCGAACGACGTCGGGGTGCCTTCCGGTGAGTGGCACCGTGGTGGGCGCCGGCGCCGTCACGGATCCTGCCGGTTACTTCCAGCGCACCGAGCGGGCGCTCGGCGAGCGCTTCCGGCTCGACGAGATTGCCGCCGTTTCCCGCGAGCGGGTTCTCTTCCGCGCCCTCGACCTCACGCTCAAGCGGCAGGTGAGCCTGCGGGTCAACTTCTACTCGGACGACCAGACGCGCGCCTGGTTCATGCGCGAGGCCGAGGCGCTCGCGCAGCTCGACCATCCGGCCATCCGCCACATCTACGACGCCGGCGTGGTGGGAGACCTGGCCTATCGCGTCGGCAACTGGATCGACGGCGAAGGGCTCGACCTTGCCGTGCTGCGCGGACCGCGGCTGATCCCGGTGGTGCACTCGCTCGCGCGCGACATCCTCGGCGCCCTGGAGCATGCACACGCGGCCGGCATCATCCTGCGCCGGATCGCCCCGGGCTCGCTGCTGGTGGGGCCCTCAGGCCGGGGCACCGTGACCGACGCCCGCTTTGCCAGCTGGACGCTTCCCGCCGTCCCCCCCGGTACCAAGCCGACGGCGCAGGCGTTCATGGCGCCCGAAGTGCGCGCGGGCGCGGTCGGGGATCCGGCAAGCGATGTGTACACCGCGGCCGCCATCCTGTATCTGGCCGTGACGGGCCAGGAGCCACCGCTCGACACGCGCTTCATGAAGCGCCCCGGCGAGCTCCGCCCGAACTGTCCGCGCGCCATCGAGCGCGTCATCCTCCGCGCCATGCGCCCGGCCGCCGACGACCGCTACCTGAACGCCATCGAAATGCTCGAGGATTTCACCTCGGATGCGGGTTCCTTCGAGTTTCCCGCCGTCTCGATGGCCAACATCCGCGCGCCCGAGTCGGAGGACCGCGTCCGCTGGGAACAGCGCCTTCGGCGGGCGCTCGGCGACGACTACGAACTGCTCACACTGCTCGGGTCGGGCGGGTTCGGCCAGGTCTATCGGGTCCGGGACCTCCATCTCGAGCGCGAAGTGGCGCTCAAGGTGCTGCATCCCTTGCTCACGCGCGACCCCGCGGTGGTCGAGCGGTTCCGGAAGGAAGCGCAGCTCGCCGCACGCCTGAACCACATCAACATCGTCAACATCTACGATATCGGCGGGCGGGCCGGCCTTCTCTGGTACACGATGGAGCTGATCGAAGGGCCGAATCTGGGGCAGCTCGTCGAGCGCGGGGGGCCGCTGTCGCTCCCCGCGGTGCTCCGCCTTCTCCGCGAGGCGCTGTCCGCACTCGCTCACGCACATGGCTCAGGCCTCGTGCACCGCGACATCAAGCCGGAGAACATGCTGGTCGAGCCGGACGGGGGCCTTCGGATCACCGACTTCGGTCTCGCGCTGGCCCTCCGGGGCGCCGGGAAGTTCGGGGGGGCAACGAGCCAGAGCGGCACGCCGCAGTTCGCGAGTCCGGAACAACTCCTCGGCGAGCGCGTCGACCAGCGCTCCGATCTCTACAGCCTGGCGGCCGTTGCGTATTTCACCCTGCTCGGCCGGCCCCCATTCGAAGGCGCCACGCCGGAGCAGATCCTGGCGAAACAGACGACCGACCAGCTGCCCGATCTGCCCATGGAAAGGGATGACGTCGGCGAGGACCTGGAGCGCGTGCTCCGCCGCGCGCTCAGTGCCGAGGTCAACGAGCGGTACCCCTCGGCGGGGGAGTTCCTCCAGGCGGTGAACCGTGCCACGGGCGCGGACACGCGCACGCGAACGCCCGATTGGGCGCGGGCGGCGGCACGCTGGTTGCGGCTTCCCCCGGGGGAATGAGCCCCCACCCCTTGACGGAATGGGTGCGGGATGCAGATTTAGCCGCTGAAATTCGGCCCATCCCCAGCCAGCAGCGACGTAACGCATTCACAGACCTGGCATGAGCGGGTCTTCAGGCTTCCATGCCACGGGACAGGCCCGTGTCCATGGATGTACCGGCTCCCGGATCGATTCCGGACCGGTGTAGGCAAACCAACATGGAGTACAGAATGGCTCGCACGACTGGCACGGTGAAGTGGTTCAACGACGCCAAAGGCTTCGGCTTCATCACCCCCGAGAACGGGGACAAGGACTGCTTCGTCCACCACACCGCCATCAAGGCGGATGGCTTCCGCAGCCTCTCCGAGGGTGAGCGGGTCGAGTTCGACATCGTGCAGGGCCAGAAGGGCCCGGCGGCGGAGAACGTGACGAAGGTCAAGTAAGGTCACGCCGCGGTCGAAATTCGGGAAACGGCAGCGGGCCGCTCGATCGAGCGGCCCGCTGTTTACTTGGGAGATCCCTCGCTGCGCTCGGGATGACGCGACGCTTCGCGTCGCGTCACTTATGACGGTAGATGACCCGGCCGCGGGTGAGATCGTAGGGGGAGAGCACGACGCTGACCCGGTCCCCCTCGAGGACGCGGATCTTGAACTTGCTCATCTTTCCGGCCGCGTAGGCCAGGATCGTGTGACCGTTCTCCAGCTCGACCCGGTAATTCCGGTCGGGCAGGACCTCGGTCACCACCCCTTCCATCTCGATACCTTCTTCCTTGGCCATCCAGTCGATCTCCTGAGGGTCATGTTGCCGTCGCGGATACGGCGGCGTGCGAAGCAACTAAAGTGCCACGCCAGCCCACCGCTGGCAACTGTACGGCGGCCCGCCGCGCCTCATGCCGCCGCCGGAAGCCCGGCCCGCAGCGCGTCCATCCGCTCCTCGACCAGCGCCACCAGCGCGCCGATTTCCCCGGCATCGAAGGTGAACCGGACGCCGGCGGCGGCGAAGAGCTCGGGAAGCGAGCGCGTTGCGCCGAGCGCGAGCGCCTCCCGATAGCGGCGAACGGCCTCGCCCTTGTTCCGGCGGGCGTTCCGCCAGACCTGCAACGCCCCGATCTGCGCGATGCCGTACTCGATGTAGTAGAACGGGTACAGAAATATGTGCAGCTGCCGGTACCAGCGGGCAACGCGCTCCGCCTCGAGCCCCGACCAGTCCACCCCGCGCTCGAACCGCCCACGAAAGCGGAGCCAGGCCGCATCGCGCGCCGCCGCATCGCCGCCCTCTCCGCTCGTATAGATCCAGGTCTGAAACGCATCCACCGATGCGATATGGGCCAGCGTGATGAGCACGTCCTCGAGGTGCTCGAGCTCGGCGCTCTCGGCTTCCACCTTCGAGTAGAATCCTGCCTCGGCGAGGTAGGGCGAGGCGAGCAGCTCCATGGACATCGACGCCAGCTCCGCCACCTCGGAGCCGGGATGCCGCTGCCAGATCAGGGGCTGGCGGTCCGCCTCGAAGGCGTGGAAGGCGTGCCCGGCTTCGTGCAGCAGCGTCATCACGTCCTCGGGAATGCCGGCCGCGTTCATGAAGATGAACGGCCGACCGCTGAACTGCAGCGTGTCGCAGTAGCCTCCGGGCGCCTTGTTGCGGCGGCTCTCGAGGTCGAGCAGCCCCTCGTCGATCATCGTGCGAAACCGCCCGCCCAGGGCCGGATCGACCCGCTCGAACACCGTGAGCGCCCGCTCCGCGAGCTCGCTGCCGGTCGTGAACGGCTGCGACGGCTCCGCGTACGGATCCACCTGGAGGTCCCACGGCCGCAGCGAGGCGAGGCCAAGGCGGTCGCGCCGCCGGTCGAGCGCGCGGCCCACGGCGGGGACGACGGTGGCCTCGACGGCATCATGAAACCGTTCGCAATCGGCCGGGGTGTAGTCGAAGCGGAATTTCGCGGGAAAGATGTAGTCGCGGAACGAGGCGAACCCCGCATTGGCCGCCACCGCCTGCCGGCGCCGGTACATCTCGTCGAAGAGCCCGGCCATCGCGGGGCGCTCTGCGATGTACGGAGCCGCAATGAGCCGGAACGCCCGCTCCCGCGTGGCCCGGTCGCGGCTCTTGAGAAATGGCTGCAGCCGGGGGAGCGGCAGCACTTCCCCGTCCCAGGTGGCCGTCATCCCACCCGTGATGCGCTGATAGCGCGACCCGAGCTCCTCGAGCTCGGCGAAGAGCGGCACGTTCGCCGCGCGGAAGATCTCGCTCGCCGAGCGAAACCGCTGGAGCGTCGTCTGGAGATCGTCGCGCGTGAGCCCCGACTCGAGGAGACGCCGTGCCAGGCGCACGCTCTGCTCGTCGGCCTTCGGCATGATCTCGGTGGAGAAGCGGAGGTGCGCGGCCTCCTTCTCCTTGTCGGAGGTGTCGATGGTGTAGGCGATCATCGCCCGGGAAGCGGCCTCGGTGAGCAGCTCCTCGAGGCGCGACCAGGCGTCCAGCCAGTCGTCCTTCGTGGCTTCGTCGAGTGGCGCCTCTGCCAGCTGCCGGTACCAGCTCTCGACCTCGCTCCATTCGACGCCGACAAGCTCGGCGGGGGTGGACGGCATCGTCAGCACATTCCGCTCCTTCATCCTGAAAGCTCGCTCGCGCGCGCGCGGCGGTGATAGAGATAGGCGATCCCGAGCGACACGCAACCGAGGATCAGCACCGACCCGACCCGGTAGAGGGCGTCGAGCCCTGCGAGGTCCGCCAGGACCACCTTGATCAGCGCCAGTGCGGCGACCGCGAGACCCGCCTGCCGGACCGCCGCCAGCCCCTGCGCAAACCCGATCGCGACGAGCGCCCCCGCAAAGAGCAGCCACCATGCGCTGATCGCAAGGCCGCCCGCGAGGCGTGCCGTGCTCTCCGGCTCGACCTGCTGCACGAAGAGGCGGCCGAGCTCGCCGGTCACTCCGAAGAGGACGAGCCCCCCGGCCACGATCCAGAGGCCGGCGCGAATCGCGGCCGTCGGCGCCGCGTCCGCTACGGGCCGGGACCGGGTTGCGAGGCCGGCGACGCCGGCAGCCACCGCCCATGATGCCAGCGCCCAGCTGTCGACGAAGGCCGGCGCATCGGCGGAGCGCACGGCCGCGGCATCCGCGAGCCGTAGGAGTGCTGCCGCCGCGGCCCCGAGGGCGTACCATCGCCCGTCGCTCCGCGCGAGCGGAGTGTCGAGCGCCGCGAGCGCCAGGGCGAGCAGGATCAGCAGGACCACGGAAACGGGCGCTGCGAGTCCGGTCCATATCGCAGTGCCAAGGGCGACGAGCCCCACCGCGGCGAACGCCGGCCGTGCCCGTGCGTACCCGGCGATCAGGTACGGGACGGCGATCAGCAGCGCCAGCAATCCTGGCTCGGCGTCGAAGAAGCGAGGGGCCTGCTGGTCGACCGCCCATGCCACGAGCAGCGGTGTCATGAGAAAGTAGAACGCTTCTCCCAACGACCACTGAAATTGCCGCAGGTGCGGAATCGAACCGTCGAGGAAGAAACGCGGCGCCCTGAATCCGTGCCACCAGACCGGGGCGGCGAGCGCAAGCGCTGCGACCACCAGCGGGAGGCTCCCCTCCAGGGGCTGGCCCGCCTGATGCACGATGGTCCACCCGCCCGCGAAGGCGAGCGCTCGGCTCTCCCACCAGCGCTCGCGCAGGCCGAGAAAGAGGCCCGCCGTTCCGCCGGTCACCCCGAAGCCGAGGGCGAGTCCCGGGGTCGCGCCTTCCGCCGCAAGGATGCCGAGGCCGAAATAGCTCGCCGAAATCACGAACGCGACGAGCCGCCACCGCCGCCGGGCCGCGACCACGCCCAGGCCGATGGCAAGGCAGAAGAGGTAGGCGAGCAGGAGGTCGGGATTCCGCTCGGCGGTTTCGACCGTGACCGGCGCGAAGAAGGCGCCCATCGCGGCGGCGGCCCCGAGTGCTTCGACGTCCAGCCGGGCCGCGACCACCGCGAGGGCCAGCGACACAGCGACGAGCCCGCCGATCGCCGGCCAGGGCGCGACGAGCGCATAGCGGTTGCTCGCGGCCCACACCGAGAGATAGATGATCGCCGCGCCACACCCGATGAGCGCGGCGCCATACTGGCGGTAGCGCGGGTGCAGGCGCGCGCCGATGACGGCGACACCGATCCCCCCGATCGCGCCCATGAGGCAGCGCGCCAGCGGCGAGACCCAGCCGCGTTCGAACGAAAGCTTGAGGAGGTAGGCCACCGCGAGAATCAGCGCGGTGACGCCCACGGCGAGGAGGCCGCGCTGGCCGATCCACTCCTCGGTGAAGAGCGAGGCGCGTGGTGCGCGGAGCCGCCGCGCGCGCGGCGATGCCGGTCGGGGACGGGCTCCGGCAGGCACGACACGCGGCCCGCCCGGGCCCACGGATCGTTCGCCCCGCAGTTCCGATGTCCCCTGCACTGCGACCAGCTGCCGCACGAGGGCCTCGAGCGAGGCGACCCGCTGCTCCAGCCGATCGATCCGGTCCGCGTCACCCAAGGTCAGTGCTCAGCGCGCCGGGGTGCCAGCCGGGGCGGGATCGGGAGCCGCATCCGCGGCCGGCTCCTCGGGAGAGGGCGGCACGCGCACTGCGAGCAGGCCCACCAGGAGGACCAGCCCGGCCGAGGCCAGGAACGGCCAGCGATGCCCGAGATCCTGGAAGACCTTCGTTGCGAAGAGCGGCGCGATGACGCGCGCCAGTCCGGCGAACGTCTGCGCCACCCCCATCGTGACACCCAGCTCGTGACGCGGCGTGCTGGCGGAAATGAGCGACGTCGTCGAGGGGAAGAGCAGCGCCGTCCCGATCGGTACGAGCGGCATCACCGCAATCGCGAGCGCCCAGATGTTCGTCGCCACCGGATAGAGAAGGAATCCTGCGATCAGCATCAGGCAGCCGGCGCGCATGGTCCATCGCTCGCCGATGCGATCGACGATCGGGCCCAGCAGCGCCACCCGCATGACGATGGAGAGCACGCCGAAGTAGGTGAGAAAGAGGCCGAACGTCCGCTCGTCCACCCGGAACTCCGCCTCGAGATACAGCGGCAGGATCGACGTCAGCGACGAGAACGCCAGCATCCCGACGCCGTAAATCCAGATCAGCCGGGAGACCGGCGCGCGCGGCGTGAGAATCGCCTGGAGCGTGGGCGCCCAGATCGGCCGGGGGGCGGGGGCATGGCCCGCGGCGTGCACGCGCGACTCGGGCAGCCACCGCCACGCAAAGAGGGCGTTCACGATGCAGAACGCCGCCGCGATGAGTCCCGGCGCCTCGGTCCCGAGCCGCGCGGCGAAGGTGCCGATGATGGGCCCGACGATGACCCCGGCCGAGCTCGCCGAGGAGAGCCAGCCGAGCGCGCGCGCCCGGTCCGCGGGCCGCACCGTGTCCGCCACGTACGCCTGCGCCACACCCGTCGTGCCCCCGCCTGCGCCCTGGACGAACCGGGAGAGGAAGAGCAGCCAGAGCGTATCCGCGAACCCGAAGACGATGTACGCGATCGCCGAGGCGCCGAGCCCGATGAGGAGCGCGGGGCGCCGTCCGTACCGATCGGAGACGCGGCCCCAGACCGGCGCCGAGAGCAGCTGCGCGATCGAGAAGGCAGCGAAGATCCATCCCACCTGCACCGGCGTGGCGTCCATCCGGAGCGCGTAGAACGGCAGCACCGGGAGCACCAGCATGAAGCCGATCATGTCGATGAACGCGACGGCGATCAGGATCATCAGCTGCCGGAACTGCGCACGCTGCATGTCCCGCGCGGGCCCGCTCATCCCCCGCCCCCTCGCTCGGCGCCGAGCGCGAAGACGAGCGCGCTCACCAGCATCAGGACGACGCCGTAGGCGGCCGCCACGCCTACGTCGGACTGGCGGAGGCTCGAAAGAATTTCCAGCGACACCGGGCGCGTGTCATAGGTATAGAGCATGATCGAAGTCACGAAATCCCCGAAGGCCGTCACGAAGGCCAGAGTCCCACCCGCCAGGAGCGCCGGCCGGAGGAGCGGCAGCGTGATCCGCCGCAGCGTCCGCCCGCGCCCCGCCCCGAGCGACGCCGCCGCCTCGTCGAGCGACGGATCGAGCCGCCGGAAGCCCGCGAGCACCGCCCGTCCGGTGATCGGGAGGTTCCGGATCAGGTACGCCAGCGGCAGGATCCAGATCGTGCCGACGAGGATCAGCCGGAACGTCGCCGGAGAATCGACGCTGAACGCGGCCGCGAGCGCGATGGCGAAGACCGTGCCCGGCACGGCCCAGGGCAGCGCGATCAGCGTCTCGATGGCGCGCGCACCGCGCACCCGCCGGCGCACCGTGAGCGCTCCGGCGGCAAGCGCGATGGCCAGGGCAGCCGCCGTGGCCGCCGTCGCCATCCAGAGGCTGTTGGCGAGCGGCCGGGCGCGCACGGGGTCCCGCAGCAGCGTGAGGTAATTGACGGTCGAATACTCCGGCGGCACCGCCTCGGTGGTCCACGTCCCGAGCGGCACGAACGACACGAGCAGCAGGGTGAGGTGCGGCAGGAGCAGGAGAATGGCCAGCAGCACCGACACCAGCGTGAGCAGGAGGCGCAGCGCGGCACGCGATACCGGCGCCGGCCGCGGCGCCGTCCCTTTCGATCCGCCCACGACCTCCTCCGCATCCGTCCGCCGCAGCAGCCACAGGCCCACCAGCGCGACGATCGTAAGCGATACCGTCTCGACCATGGCGAGCCCGTCGTCTCCGTTGAGTCGCGTGGCGACGATCTGCGTCGTCATGACCCGGAAGCCACCGCCGAAGATGTACGGCGCACTGAACGAGGCGAGCGAAGTCATGAACGTGAGCATCGCGGCGCCGGCAAGGTGAGGGCGGAGCAATGGCACGACGATCCGCGTGAAGGTGCGCCACCGTCCCGCGCCCAGGCTGGCCGCCGCCTCGTACACCGAGGCATCGAGCGCCGCGAGTCCGGCGCGCGTGAAGAGGTAGAAGTACACGTACATCGAGTAGGCGTGCACGAGCAGGATCGCGCCCGCGCCCTGGAAGCGCCACGGCGTCTCCTCCAGAGTGAACACCCGGCGCACCAGATGCGCGAGGAAGCCCGATTCGCCGTAGAGGAAGAGAAAGGCGATGACGCCCACGAGAGGCGGGAGCACCGCGGGGAGAGCCACGATCGTGCCGAAGAGGCGGCTGCCCGGGAAATCATACCGGGAGAAGAGCAGCGCGAGCGGCACACCGATCAGCGCCGCGAGCACCACGCTCGCGATCGAGATCCAGAGGCTGCCCCAGAGCGCGCGCAGCTCCGTCGGCCTGGCAGCGAAGGCCCGCACGTGGTCGAGGGTCCAGCTGCCGTCGGCCCGAAGTCCTTCGATGAGCGTGAGGATCAGGGGATAGGCGACGAGCCAGACGAGCAGGGCGATGAGGAGCGCCGCCCCCGCGGCCGCCGGCCGGAGCTTCACGGCCGCTCGGCAGGAAAAAGGTGCAGCCCCCCGGAGGCGCGCCGGCTCGGCACGATGCCCACGCGGTCGCCGGGCCGGGCCGCGCCCGGCGGAGCCGCCACCTCGACCATAGGCCCACCGTCGAGCTCCACCTGGTACGCCGCCCCGGCTCCGGTAAAGCGGCGCCCCCTGACGATCCCGGTGACGATGCCCTGCCCCGGATCGCGAAGCCAGAGCGCTTCCGGACGCGCATGCAGCATTGCCGGGCCTGCCGGCACCGCACCATCGCCACGCGGGGGGACATCCCACTCGGCGCCGAAGAGCGCAATGCGGATCCCCCGTTCGCTCCGGCCCGTCACCGTGATCGGTACCGCGGCCGAGCGGCCGACGAATCCGGCGACGAAGGCGTTCGCCGGCTCGCCGTAGAGCTCTTCCGGCGTTCCGGCCTGTTCCAGCCTGCCGTCGCGCAGCACCGCGACCCGGTCTCCCAGGTCGAAGGCCTCGTCCTGCTCATGGGTGACGAACACGGTCGTGGTGCCCACCCGATGGATGAGATCCCGGATTTCCCGGCGGGTCCGTTCGCGGAGCGCCGGATCGAGGTTCGAGAGCGGCTCGTCCAGCAGCAGCACGCGCGGCTCGGGGGCCAGCGCACGCGCCAGCGCCACGCGCTGCTGCTGCCCGCCCGACAGCTGTCCGATGCGGCGCTCGCCGTAGCCCGCCAGATCCACCAGCGCGAGCGACTCCTCGATGCGCGCGCGTTGCTGCGCATCGGTCATCCCACGTCCTTCGAGCCCGAACCCGACGTTCCCCGCCACGTCGAGATGCGGAAAGAGCGCGTAATGCTGGAAGACCATCCCGAACCGCCGCGCCACCGGCGCAAGCCGGGTCACGTCCTCGCCGCCGACGGCGACGCGCCCGGCATCCGGTGTTTCGAAGCCGGCCAGCAACCGGAGGATCGTGGTCTTCCCGCTGCCGCTCGGTCCGAGGAGGGCCAGGATCTCGCCCGCCCTGAGCGAAAGCGAGACGTCGTCCACGGCGGTGACCGCCCCGAACCGCTTCGTCAGCCGGTCGAGTACGAGAAACGCGTCAGCGGGCACGCGCCATTCCCTTCCCCGAGTTCCTGACGTGCGTGTCCCAGTAGGCCATCCAGCCGGCGCCCTCCTCTGCCAGAAGCTGCCAGTCCATGTCCGCTACCTTCATCTCCCGTTCGACTTCGGTCACCCACGCCGGAACGCGATCCGCCGGCAGGCCGCGCCGCGCGGGAAGCCGGAACACCCGCTCGGCCGCCAGCGCCTGCGCGTCCTCGCTTCCGACGAAATCGATGAACGCGGCGGCCGCCGCCGGGTGCCGGGCTCCGCGCACGAGGGCAATCGCGTCGTCGATGACGACGGTGCCGCTCTGCGGGAAAGCGTACCCGAACGGCAGGCCTTTTCCCCGGCTGATCAGGATGTCCGGCAGGTCCCAGAGCGTAACGAGACCCTCCTGCCTCGCGAGCTTCTCGTTGAGGATTGCCGGATTGAGGGTGTACGCAACCGTCTGCGCGTCGAGCCGCCGCAGCCAATCCATGGCCTGCGCGGTATCGCCCGTTTCGCGGATGCTGCGCACGATGATCAGCCCCCAGATCGCGCGCATGGTGCCGCTCGCCATCGGATCGCGGATCAGCACCTTGTCGCGCCAGCGAGGCTCGAGCACCTCGTCCCAGTCGCGCGGGGCCTCCGCTGCGGCAACGGCCCTGGTGTTGTATGCGATGACGGCGGGGGTCCGGTACGCCGGATAGTAGAACCCGTCCGGATGCACCCCGCCCGGACCGACGGCCTCCGCCCACGCCGGGCGGTAGGGCTGCAGCAGCGAATCCGCGACGCCGCGATCGAAGATCGGCGTCGGTCCGCCGAACCAGACGTCCGCCTGCGGGTTCACGCGCTCGAAGCGGAGCCGGTCGAAGATCTCCTGGCTCCCCATGTCGAGCCAGCGGACATCCACGTCAGGGCGGCGGCGCTCGAACTCCAGCTCGAGCAGCGTCAGCTGATCGCGGCCGTGCGGGGAATAGACGACGACCGGTGTGCGCCCATCGCCCACGCAGCCGCCGAGCACGAGCGCCGCGGCGAGCGCGAGCGCGCCCCGGCGCCGTGTCACGGCGTCGCGGCGCCGGGGAGCGCGAGCAGGTTGGCGAAGAGCCGGAAGGCGCCCGGCACCCCTGCCGGAAGCTGCCGGAAGAATGCGAGGCCGGTGTACACCCACGTTCCCTCGCCGACCGGGGCCACGAGCAGGCCTCCTTCCCGCGCAGGCTCCCCGGGATCGTGGCTTTCGACGATGGCTCGATACTCGGGCGCGTACTCACGGGCAAAGTAGAGCCCGCGCTCCTGGACCCACCCCTGCCAGTCGGCCGGCCCGATCCGGTTGGGCGTCGCCAGGGCGGGATGGTCCGGGCGGAGCGCACGGACCGGCGCACCTTCGTCGGTGACGCGGTCGTGCGGCTGCGCGATC
>JBLNHD010000058.1:0-2912 GCA_050268825.1 Gemmatimonadota bacterium | reverse complement strand
ACGTGCCCGACGCGAGGAACCCGCGTGACGGCTCAGGCGGCGGGCCCTGTGCCGTGAGCGGCGCAGCGGCAGCCGCGGCAAGAACGGCGAGGAGGCGAGCGGTCGAGGTCATGCCTAGTCGGACGCAGCCGTGTCGACCTGGGTTTCGAGGTCGGCATCGGCTGCGTGCCAGGCCGCCGCCCACTCGGTGCGGGCGCGGTCGGCCGCCGCCGGATCCCCCGCGAGGGTGGCTGCGCGGGAGAGGCCGCGGAGCGAGAGCCATCGCTTTGGCGCAAGCTCGAGCGAGCGGCGAAAGGCTCCCACAGCTTCATCGTGGCGGGCCATCGCCAGGAGGACCTCGCCGAGCAGCTCGTAGCTCGGCTTGACGACCAGTGGCGGGCCGAACTCGACGGGCATGGATCCCTCGAGTGCCGCGGCTTCTCTCAGCCGGGCAATGGCCGCTTCATTCTGCCCCGCCGCATGCGCTTCCGCGCCGGCGAGCTGGAGCGCCAGCACCCGTTCGAACGTGCGTGCGGAGTCGGCAGCCGCGGCCGCGAGTGCATCGCGCCAGCGTGTGAGCGCGGCCGCGTCTCCGCGCCGAAGCGCCGCATACGCGCGGGCGAACGCCACCAGCGCACCGATCCGGGTGGGTACCTGCGGCGCATCCCCGGCGAGCGCCACCGGATCATCCCACCGTTCCGTGTCGATGAGGTAATGGGCATCCATCACAGCCATCGTCGCGGCCTGCCTCGGACGCATGTTCGCCCGCGTGAGCTCGAGGTGGCGCCTGGCCTCCGCGTGACGTCCCGCCTGCAGATAGCCGTAGAGCAGCCAAGCGGTGTAGTGGTTCGGCGTCAATGCGCTCCGCTCGGGGCCCGACGCAACGACGTTCTGCGAGACGACCTCGTCCCACATCCCGAGTGCGAGGAAGATGTGGGTGGTCATGTGCTGCGCGTGGGGCGCGTCGGGAGCAATCTGCGAGTAGGCGCGTGCGGCGGTGAGACCGAGCGGTGCGTGGACCGGATCGTCGAAGGCATGAATCGCGTAATGCAGCGCCCCCGGGTGTGCCGGATTCCGCGACAGCACATCGAGGGCAATGGCGCCCGCGCGCATGTACGTCGAGACCACGCGTTCCCCCTGGCTCAGGCCGATGAGCGCGAGGGCATGCAGACTCCGCGCATCCTCGTCCTCCGGGTGGGCGGCAGAGAGCCGTTCCATCTCGACGGCGTAGAGCGTATCGAGCCGCGGCTTGGGCCCCTCGCCGTAGAGCACCTCGACGGCGCGGAGGTACGCCTTCTCTCGTGCCGTGGGTGCCTTCACCGCACGAGCTTCGGGGGTGGGTCCGAGGCGCGCGAGCGCCATCCGGGCGGAATCGGCATCCTTCTGATTCCAGACCGGATGGGTGTAGGTCATCGCCTCGCCCCAGTAGGCCATGGCGAACCCGGGCTCGATCCGCTGCGCTTCGCGGAAGGCGGCTCTGGCCGATTCATACTCGAAGTTGTGCAGGAAGCCGACACCCTCGAGAAACTTCGGCTGTGCCGCGCGGGAGCCGGAGGTCGGGAACTCGACTCGGCCGAGGTCCTGTGCGGCGGCGGAGCCTGCCCCGGCGAGCATGGCGAACGTCAGAGCGGCGAATCGCAGACGATCAGTCATCTCCACCCGGCTCCGAAAAAGGGTTACACCACCTGCGGGATCTCCTCCCCCGGATTCACGAACTTGTCGAGCTCCGCACCGTACTGCTTCTCATACAGCTGCCGATACCGCCCGCCGAGCGCCAGCAGCTCCGGCTGGGTGCCCCGCTCGACGATCCTCCCCTCCTCGAGCACCAGGATCTGGTCGGCACTCGCGATCGTGCTCAGCCGGTGCGCGATGACGAAGGTCGTGCGGCCTTCCCGCAGGCGGCGGAGGCCTTCGCGGATCATCGCTTCGCTCTCCGAGTCGAGGGACGACGTGGCCTCATCGAGGATGAGGATCTTTGGATCCGCGAGGATCGCCCGCGCGATCGCCACGCGCTGGCGCTGGCCGCCCGAGAGCTTCACGCCGCGCTCGCCGACGACGGTGTCGTACCCCTCCGCCATCCGGCCCACGAACTCGTCGCAGTGCGCCACGCGTCCCGCCGCCTCGATCTCCCGCCGCGTGGCTCCCGGCTTCGAGAAGGCGATGTTCTCCGCAATGGTGCCGTCGAAGAGGAAGTTGTCCTGGAGGACGACGCCGAGATTCGAGCGGTACTCGCGCAGGCGGAGGGTGGCGAGGTCGATCCCGTCGACCAGCACGCGGCCGCCGGACGGCCGGTTGAACGCCATCACGAGCGAAATGAGGGTGCTCTTCCCGGAGCCGCTCGACCCGACGAGCGCCGTCGTCGTCCCTGCCGGCGCGTGGAACGAGACCTCGCGGAGCACCGGCACCCCGGCCTCGTAGGCGAACGAGACGTGGTCGAACTCGACCTCACCGCGGAGCTCGGGCACCGCGCGCCGCCCCGCATCATGTGCATCCTCCGTGGGAAGCTCGCGGATCTCGCGTATGCGGTCGAGCCCGGCGAACGCCTCGCTGATCTGGGTCCCGATGTTGGCCACGCCGACGAGCGGCGCCGCGACCATCCCGATGAAGAAGACGTACATCACGAAGTCGCCGAGCGTCATCGTTCCCGCCAGGATGGCACGGCCGCCGATCACGATGAGAAGGACGCCGACAAGGCCGATGAGAATCGTCGTGAAGCTCGTGACGGCGTTCACCCCGCGGATGCTGCGCGCGATGTTCCGGAAGAGGCGGTGCACGCCGCGCGCGAAGACGAGCTGCTCGCGCCGTTCGGCGGTATACGTCTTGACGAGGCGGATGCCCCCCACGGTCTCGGCGAGGCGCCCGGTCACCTCCGCGTTGATCTCGCCGCGCTCGCGGAAAATGGGCCGCAGCCGCCGGAAAGCGGTGATCATCCC